>CAZIVY010000314.1:0-7546 GCA_964542505.1 uncultured Rhodospirillaceae bacterium | reverse complement strand
CCGCCGCCCTAGACGGTGCCGTAGGTTGTTCCGAGCTTGGCGTGCTTGGCTTCCAGCGCCATGACGCAGCGGGTCATCAACGCGTTGGCCGGCGCCTGTACGCCCACGCGTTCGGCCTCGCGCACCAGGGCGCCGTTGAGCGCATCGATCTCAGTCGGCCTGCCCGCCAGCATGTCGAGCAGCATCGAGGGCATCGCGTTCGGAATGACCCGGCCGAACTCGTGGATGCGCTTTACCGCGTCGGTGAAGTAAAGCTTGATGCCCTTGGCCGACGCCACGGCATAAGCCTCGCTGGCGCAACTCTCGGCCAGTAGCCGCGCCGAAGGATTATCCAGCACCTGGCCAATCCGGAGCGAGAGCGTCGTGCATACCGGGCTGAAGGCCAGGTTGCAGATGAACTTGCCCCAGATCATCGGGCCCGGATCGTCGAAGGCCTCGACGTTGAACCCGGCGCCGCGCCAAGTCTGGATCACATGGTTTAGCCGCGCGCTGATCCCGCCCGCCGCTTCGGCGATGTTGATCCGGTCCCAGCCATTGTGATGCGCGTGGCCCGGCTTCGGGTTCGAGGCGCCGAACCCGCCGGCGATGCCAAGCAGGAAGTCGCGGCCACCCAGCACCCGTTCCAGGATGTCCTGGTTGCCGAGGCCGTTTTGGATCGCCAGGACGGCCGTATTGTTGGCGAGCATCGGCCGGATCGAGCGCGCGGCGCTTTCCACATCACGCATCTTGGTGGCCAGGACGATCAGCTCGCACGGCCCCGCTTCACCCGGCTCCGAGGTGGCGCGCGGCTTGACGGTGCGCTCGCCGCTGGCGCCGCTGATACGCAGGCCATCCTTACGGATGGCCTCGATATGCTCGCGCCAAATGTCCACCAGCCAGACTTCGTGCCCGGCGGCGGCAAGCAACCCCCCATATACCGACCCCATGGCCCCGGCGCCAACGATGCCGATCTTCACGCCGCCCCCTAGATTCGCACGCCTTGTTTCAACGACATCCATATCTCGCGGCGCATCTCGACAAAGGCGGCGCTCGATTTCAGTTCCTCGTTGCGCGGGCGGGCGAACGGCACGTTCAGCACGCGCTCCAGGCGAGCCGGGCGCGGCGTGAAGATCAGCACGCGGTCCGCCAGATAGATCGCCTCCTCGATCGAGTGCGTCACGAACAGCACCGTCTTGCGGTCGCGCTGCCAGATCGCCAACAGTTCGTCCTGCATCAGGTCGCGGGTCTGCACGTCGAGCGCCCCGAAAGGCTCGTCCATCAGCAGCACCGAGGGTTCGATCGCCAGCGCCCTGGCGATGCCCACGCGTTGCTGCATGCCGCCGGAAAGCTGGTGCGGATAGGCGTGCTCGAATCCCACCAGGCCGACACGCTCGATCCAGCGTTGCGCGCGCTCGCGCCGTTCCTGGGACGGGCAATCGGCCATTTCAAGCCCGAACTCGACATTGCCGAGCGCCGTACGCCAGGGAAAAAGATCGAAACCCTGGAAGACCATGCCGCGCCCGTGCCCTGGGCCGCGCACGACCTGGCCGTTGATGCGCACCTCGCCGCTGTCGGGCGGCATCAATCCGTCGACGATGCGCAAGAACGTCGACTTGCCGCAACCGCTTGGGCCGACGATGGCCACGAACTCGAGGTCGGCGACCGCGAACGACACGTCGTCCAGTACGTGGACCGTGTCGCCGCGGCCGCGCGGAAACCCCTTTGTCAGGTGGCTGACCTCAAGCCTTGGTTGCGCCACGCCGTCGTCCCTCCCCGAGTTCATCCCCCAAGTTCGGACACGGCCTGCTTCGCCAACGACGTCTCGATAACCTGTTCGAGCTTCACCTTGCCCTGGATGGCGTCGGCCTCCTTGTAGGCCGGCAACAGGTCCTGCCAGTACTCCAACTTCATGTCGATGGTGTGCGGGAACGCCTTGATGTCCTTGGTCAGGCCCTCCCACACCGGCTTGAGGCTTTCCTCCGTCGCGTCCTTCGCGTTGGCCAGCGTCGCGTGTTTGCGATAGCCCGCGGCAAACCAGGCCGGATCGGAATTCGCCTTGCGGAAGGCCATCATCTGCGCCTTGATCAGATCGATCACGGCGCGCTCGTTTTCCTTCTTCTTCAACCACGCGCCGTCGCAGGCCCAGATTTCATTGATCCAGGCCTTGTATTCCTTCCACGGCTCCAGCAGCACCTTGTAATTGCCTTTCTTGGCCAATTCCGCCGCCTGATCGAAATGCACCGGCACGGCCTGCACGCGGCCGGACTGCAACGCCTGCATGCGGGCGCCCGAGCCGCCGATCTCGACGATATTGACCTTCTTGATGTCGACGCCGCGTTTCAGCAGCGGCCCGTACAGCATGACGTGCGTGATATCGCCCTTGCCGTTCACCGCCACCAGATTCTCGGGCTTTTCCAGATCCTTGAATTCGCGAACCTTGTCGGCGTTGGCCACGAACACCAGGCTGGTGTGCATGTACCAGAGGCTGACGATCTTGAGGTCGGCGCCCGATTCCACCGCGCTCATCACCGTGATCGAGTCGGTCTCGCCGATCTCGGCGGCGCCGGCGATCAATGTCTGGGTGAGCGTGCGGATTTGATCCATGCGTTGCATCACCGGCGCATAGCCCATGGTGGGCATGATTTCGCTCAGCGCCGAGGTGGTCGGCACGTGGATGCCGAGCGAAAAGCCCAACAGATTGACCTTCAACGGGCGTGAACCTTGCGCCCAGGCCGGCGTGAACGGCAGCAGCCCGGCCGCCGCCCCAGACTTCAGAGCATGTCGTCTCGATAGCAACATGACGTACCTCCCTTGGACGTGATTCCTAACCTTATTGATCCTCTCGCGGCGCCATTCGCTCCTCGTACCAGGGCGCCAGCCGGCGCCCGGCCAAGCGCAGCATCTCGTTCGCCAGGATGCTCACCAGCATCAAGGTCACGAGCAGCGCCAGCAACGGCGCCGTCGAGACGGCGTATCCGGCGCGGTAAATCATCCCGCCATAGCCCAGGATAATGAACATCTCCGCGACGACCATGGCGCGGATGGCGTGCACCAATCCAATGCGCATCGCCGCGACGATGTAGGGATAAAGCGCCGGCAGCAGGATCGCCCAAAACGCCCGCAGGCGCCCGGCGCCGAACGACCGCCCCACATCGATGTAACGCGGCTCCACCCCACGCGCCCCGTGATAGACCGTCAACATGACGTACCAGACCGAGGCCGCGAAGACGATGGCGGCGCGGAACCAGAAGCCGGTGCCGAACACGAGCACGAACAGCGGCACCAGCGCGGCGACCGACGTAACCACGAACATGCTTAGCCAGGGATGGAACAGGGCATCCACCACGCGCGAGCGGCCCATGGCGACGCCCACCGGCAGTCCGATCAGGCAGGCCAGCCCGAAACCCACCAGCATTTGCCGCAGCGATATGGCCAATTCGACGAAAACCTGCCCCTCGCGGGCCAATTGCGCGAAATCCACCAGCACGATCGATGGCGGGGCGAACATGGTGACGCCGGCCCAACGGCCCGCCAGCTCCCACAGCGCCAGCGCCGCCACGATTCCGAGCAGGTTGTAGCCGAACCTGGTCATGGCTGGCGCACGTGCCAGGGCAGCAACCGCGCTTCCAGCGCCTTCAGTCCTTCTTGCGCCGCCAGGCCCAACAGACAGAGCAGCACCACGATCGACAGCAGTCCCGCCATGTCGAAGCGCTGCGCGCTGAGCTTCATCATCGACCCCAGATTTACGGCGGCCAGGAACAATTCCGCCGTGATCATGGCGTTGATCGCGCGCACCAGTCCCACGCGCAGCGCCGTGAACACGAATGGCAGCGACGCCGGCAGCATGACGCGCGTGACCAGCTTCGTGCGCCCGGCGGCGAAGGACCGTCCCACGGCCAGCAGCATGGGGTCCACGTTGCGCGCGCCCGCCGTGACGGTGATCAGGATCTCGAAGAACGACATCAGGAAAACCAGCGCGACGCGCGCCTCGTAAAAGAGGCCGAACCAGATGATGAGGAAGGGCACGGTGGCGACGGGGGGCACCGCGTAGATGCCGCTCATCGCCGGTTCGCACATCGCCGCGACGGTGCGGCTGCGTCCGATCGCGAAGCCCAGCGGCAAGGCCAGCGCCACCGCCAACAGGAAGCCGGCCAGCAGATGGCCAAGCGAGCCCAGCAGCGCCTTGGGCAGCACGCCAGAGGCCATGTCCTGCGCGAGCCGTGCCAGCACCGCCGAGGGCGGCGCGAAAATGACGCCGGAGACGCCCTGCACGGCAAACTCCCAAAGCGCCAGTCCGCCGAGCATGGAGGCGGCCGTCAGTGGAAAGGTGTAGTCGTTGCGCATCGGGTCACGCCGCTTCCGACCGGCGCGGCCGCAACAGCTTGAACAGCGCGGCCAGGTCCGGCAGCGTTTCCATGCGCTCGACGACGGCCACGACATCGCCGGCCCGCGTGGGGCCGAGCACCGGGCTCGCGAGCGCCAGGAATTTTTCGCGCGCCTGCGCGGAGTCGGCGACAGGCGGAAAGTCCGACTCCACCTTCACCTGGCGGCCATCGCGCAGCGACACCGTGATGCGATGCGGCCAGCGCCGCGGGTACAGGGAATCCAACCCGGGATCGTGGCGCACCCGCACGCGCGCGGCCAAGTCGCGCGTTGTTTCATCGATCGCGTCGAGGTCGCGCGGAAGAATGGACCGGCCCTGCAGCGCCAAGGCGGCGGCAAGCTGGTGGCTGAGTATGGCCTCGGTGCGGGTTTGCGGGTTCGGCCGGTCGGAGACGTCGACGGACGCGCGGCAAGTGGCGATCTCGACCGCTTCGACATGGCGATGATCCAGCTTGGCGGCAAGCATGGCCGCGACCGGTCCGTGGGTAAACCGGCACGATGCATAGGGCTTCAACGACGTGGCGGCGAATTCCCAGCGCTGCCCCAGGCCCGCGGTCAGGGCCCCAGGCGTGCCGCCAGCCATGACGCGCAGCAAGCCCCAGCGTCCATCCAGCACGCCGCGCGGCCCGGAAGCCCCGCCCGCGGCCATCTCCGCGGCCGCGACGCCAAGCTCGGCGCCACGCGCGCCATTGAGGGCGCTGTCAAGCATCGAGCCGTCGACTTGATATTGGCGCAGTCCGACGGCGGCCTCGCCCGCCAGCCCGATGGCGGCGGCCATGCGCCCTGCGTCCAGGCCGCGCGCGCGCGACGCGGCCACCGCACCGCCGATGGGCGCGCAGGTCCCGGTGCTGTGAAATCCGGCCCCGTAATGTCCGGGGCCGAGCGCCGCCGAAAGGCGCGTCGCGACTTCGTATCCCGCCAGCAACGCGGCCAGCAACACATGCCCGGGGGCGCGCGCCGCTTCCGCCGCCGCCAGCGCGCCGGCGACCACCGCGGCGCCGGGATGGGACGGCCCCGCTTCATGGGTATCGTCGAAAGTATGAATGCGCGCGTGCAGCGCGTTGAGGAAGGCCGCCTTGGGCGCCGGCAACCGCAGGTCGAGGCCCACGACGCCCGCCTCGGCCAAGCCGCCCCAGCGGCGCACTGCCGCGGCGACGGCGCTCAGCTGCGGATCGTTCAGGCCCGCGCAGGCGACGCCGATCGCATCAAGGAAATGATCTTTCGCCTTGCGCACCAGTGCCGGGTCGAGGCGCGCCGGATCGAGCGCGGTGGCGAAAGCCGCCAGTTGTTCGCTGGCCGCGGTCATGCCGCCACCCGCTCGCTGGCCACCCGCCGCGCCGCCGGCAGGTTTGCCATCAGGCTGCCATCATGCCCGATGCTTGCCGTGGCGCCTGGGCCAATGACGACCGTCGATTCAGGTTCCTCGATCACGGCCGGGCCACGCACCCGGCCACCCGGCGCCAGCGCAAACCGGTCGTAGACGGGGCACCTGACGAAACGTCCGGCCTCGGGGAAATAGACCAGGCGCGATCCCTTGCGCGCGGCATGTGCGCTGCGTCGCGGCGGCGCGATGATGAGCGCGGGCCGTGGCCCGGTCGCGCAGACGCGCCAACTGACCAGTTCCACCGGCACGTCGGGGTTGAGGCGGTGGTAGCGGGCGCGATAGTCGCGGAGGAAACTTTCGCGCAATCGCTTAAGACCGGCGCGCGTCAGCGGTCCCGGCGGCACCGCCACCGGCAGGGCATAGCTCTGCCCGGCGAAACGGAGCGCGGCCTCGCGCCGCACGCCGCACTGTCGCGCCGGCGCCCCGGCGGCTTGCACCAGTTCGCTGGCCTCGGCGGCGAGTTCGCGCAGGATGCGGTTTCCCCGCTCGGGCTCGGCCGCGTCAAGCAAGCACACATCGGCGCGCATGCGCTCGAACGCCGCCGGCGCGGCCAGGAATCCGATGGCCGACATAACGCCGGCGCGCAGCGGGTACATGACACGATGGATGCCCAATGCCGCGGCGACCCGGGCCGCGTGAACCGGCCCGGCGCCGCCATAGGCAAGCAGGACATAATCGCGCGGGTCCTTGCCACGTTCCAGGCAATGCACCTTGGCCGCGCGCGCCATGTTGTCGTTGACGACCGCGTGGATGCCCCAGGCGGCGCGCGTGGCGCTCAGGCCCAGTGACCCGGCGACATGGCGCTGGATCGCGTCGGCCGCGCGCTGGCGGTCGAGGCGCATTTCGCCGCCAAGAAAGAAATCGGCGTCGAGATAGCCGAGGTAGAGGTCCGCGTCGGTGACCGTGGGATGCTCGCCGCCCAGGCCATAGCTCGCCGGCCCCGGGTTCGCCGCCGCGCTCTCGGGTCCGACGCGCAGCAGGCCCAGCTCGTCCACGCGGGCGATGGAGCCACCGCCCGCGCCGATCTCGATCATTTCGAGCACCGGCACCTTCAAGGGCAGGCCGCTGCCCTTGGCGAAGCGATGCACGCGTGCGACTTCGAGCTGGTCGGAGCGCTCCGGCTTGCCGCCGTCGATGACGCAGATCTTGGCCGTGGTTCCGCCCATGTCGAAAGCAATAAGGTCGCTGACCCCCGCCCGCGCGCCGAGAAACGAAGCCGCGAGCGCGCCGCCCGCCGGCCCCGACTCCACCAGGCGCACGGGGTAGCGGAGCGCCGCCGCGCGGCTGATGGTTCCGGCGTCCGAGCCGATCATGATCGGCTCGTTCGGGATGCCGGCGGTTCGCAGCCCATCGGCCAGGCGGTCGAGATAGGAGCGCACCACCGGCTGAAGATAGGCGTTGGCCACCGTCGTGCAGGCGCGCTCGAACTCGCGCAGGTCCGGCATCACGTCGGACGAGAGTGAAACCGCCAGACCTGGCGCCACGCGGCGAAGTTCCTTGGCGACCTCGTTCTCGTGTCCGGGGTTGCGGAAGCTGTGCAGCAGGCATACCGCCGCCGCGTTCACCCCTCCGGCGCGCAATTGGGCGGCGATTCCGGCGATCTCGTCCAGCGCCAGCTTCTGCACCACCGCGCCGTCCGCGCCGATCCGCTCGGTGACTTCGAAGACCAGGTGGCGCGGAACCAGCGGCGGGGGCACCGCCAAATCGATGTCGAAGATATCGTAGCGGCTTTCGCGCCCCATTTCGAGCAGATCGCGAAACCCGCGCGTGACGATGAGCGCGGTGCGCGCCCCGCGCCGC
>CAZIVY010000313.1:0-7000 GCA_964542505.1 uncultured Rhodospirillaceae bacterium | reverse complement strand
CCGCACCCCATGGCGAACAGCGTATCGCCGCAAAAAAGCGCCTTGTCGGCGGCGAAATGAAACGCGATATGCCCGCGCGTGTGCCCGGGGATGTCGATGACGCGCGCCACCGCCGCGCCGAGCGCGAAGGTCTCGTTTTCGCGGAGCGCGATGTCGATGCCCGGAATGCGCTCGCGGTCGGCCAGCGGGCCCACCACCGTGCAGCCATGAGCCTCTTTCAGCGCCAGGTTGCCGCCGGTGTGGTCGTGATGGTGGTGGGTGTTGAGGACATGGGTGAGCCGCCAGCCGCGCGCCGCCAGCGCCGCTTCCACCGGTTCGGCGAGCGAGGGATCGACGGCGGCGACCTTGCCGCTTGCCGGCTCGCGCAACAAATAGACATAATTGTCCCGCAGCGCCGGCACGATGTCGATAACGAGGCTCATGCCGGAATCCTAGCACGGCTGCGGCCGGCTTTCCCGCCATGCTAGACTGACCGCCATGTTGCGCCCCGACGTCACCGACCTGCGCGAGTTCTACAGCGGCACCTTGGGCCAGACGGCGCGCCGGCTGCTGCGCGCGCGGCTGCGCGCCATCTGGCCCAATGTCGCCGGCCAGCGCGTGCTGGGACTGGGTTACGCCACGCCCTATCTCGGCCTCTTTCGCGACGAGGCGGAACGGGTGCTGGCGGCGATGCCGGCGGCGCAAGGGGTTCTGCATTGGCCGGCGAACGAGCCCTCCGTCACCGTCTTGACCGAAGACCACGAGCTGCCCTTCGCCGACATGAGCATCGAACGCGTCGTTCTGGTGCATGCGCTGGAAACGTCGGACAACGTGCCGGCGTTGATGCGCGAGCTGTGGCGCGTGCTGACGCCGAGCGGCCGCTTGCTGGCCGTGGTGCCCAACCGCCGGGGCCTGTGGGCGCGCTTCGATCACACGCCCTTCGGCCAGGGCCACCCTTACACGCCCCGCCAGCTCAGCCGGCTCATGCGCGACAATCTGTTTTCGCCCACCCAGGCGGCGTCGGCGCTTTATTTCCCGCCGAGCGAGCGGCGGACCCTGTTGCGCGCCGCTGGCGCCTTCGAGCGCGCCGGCCGGCGTTTCTGGCCGCATTTCGCCGGCGTCGTGCTGGCGGAAGCGGAAAAGCAGGTCTATCTGCCGGTCGGAGCGTCCGAGCGGGCGCGTACCGGGCGCCGGGCGCCGGCGCTGAAACCGGCGCCGGTAGGGCGCGCCAGAGCATGATCCGGCCCGCTTACGCGCGCTCCATCGACAGCAAATAGACCGCCTGCTCGCCGACCAGATTGGCGAACCAGCCGGAATTCGGCGCCGCTTCGCCGCCGCCGTCGGCGTTGACGGTGAGACGCTTGTCGATGGCGATGCCGATCTCGCGGCACAGATGCTCGAAATCGCTGATCGTGCACAGGTGGATGTTTTGCGTCAGGTACCACGGCCGGTCGAGCGTCGCCGTCATCGGCATGCGCCCGTGCGCCAGCAGGTGCCAGCGCACGCGCCAGTAGCCGAAATTGGGGAAGGAGACGATGGTGTGCCGGCCGATGCGCAGCAGTTCCAGCAGCACCTGGCGGGGATTGCGCGTCGCCTGCAGCGTCTGGCTGAGGATCACATAGTCGAACGCCCCGTCCGGGTAATTGGCCAGATCCACGTCGGCGTCGCCCTGGACGACGCTCAGGCCCTGGCCGACGCAGGCGTTGACGCCCTCCTGGGAAAGCTCGAGGCCGCGCCCATCCACGTGCTTGAAGCGCACCAGATAGTCGAGTAGCGCCCCGTCGCCGCAGCCGACGTCGAGCACCCGGCTTTTCACCGGCACCATGTCGGCGATCAGCCGCAGGTCGACGCGGATATCGGCCCGGCGGCCGTTGGCGGCGGTGCTCATTTCCCGTCGAGGCCGCGCCGTTCGGCCGAACCGCCAAGAAAGCCGCTCAGGGTCTTGAACATCTCCGGTTCGTCGAGAAGAAACGCGTCGTGCCCCTTGTCGCTCTTGATTTCGACGAAACTGACATTGGCGGCGACGGCGTTCAGCGCGTGCACGATGGCGCGATTTTCCGCCGTGGGGAACAGCCAGTCGGAGGTAAACGACACCACGCAATAGCGCGTCTGGGTGCCGGCCAGCGCCTTGACCAGCGATCCGCCGTGCTCGGCCGCCAGGTCGAAATAGTCCATCGCGCGGGTGATGTAGAGATAGGAATTGGCGTCGAAGCGGTCGACGAAAGTGGACCCTTGGTGGCGCAAATAGCTTTCCACCTGGAAATCCGCCTCGAAGCCATAGGTCACCCGTTCGCGGTCCTGCAGGCTGCGGCCGAACTTGCGGTGCAGCGCCGTTTCCGACAGGTAGGTGATGTGGGCGGCCATGCGCGCCACAGCCAGCCCGGCGCGCGGATTGGTGCCGTGAATCAGGTAATCGCCGCCGCGCCAGTCGGGATCGGCCATGATCGCCTGCCGCCCGACCTCGTGGAAGGCGATGTTCTGCGCCGAATGGCGCGTGGCGCAGGCGATGGGAATGGCGGCGAACACGCGTTCCGGATAGGCCGACGCCCATTGCAGCGCCTGCATGCCCCCCATGGATCCGCCGGTGACGCAAAAGAGCTGTTTGATGCCGAGATGGTCCAGGAGGCGCGCCTGCGCCCGCACCATGTCGGCGATGGTGATCACCGGAAAGGTCAGTCCATAGGGCTGCCCGGTGCGCAAGTTCGTCTCTTTCGGCCCGCTCGATCCCATGCAGCCGCCGATCACATTGGCGCACACCACGTGGTAGCGGTTGGTGTCGATCACCTTGCCGGGCCCCACCATCAAGTGCCACCAGCCGGGCTTGCCGGTGATTGGATGGGTGTTGGCGACGTGCTGATCGCCGGTCAGCGCGTGGCAGACCAGAACGACGTTCGACTTGTCGGCGTTGAGCGGCCCGTAGGTCTGGTAGGCGACGGTGAAGGGCGCCAGCTCGATCCCGCAGTCGAGCGGCAAGGGGGCATCGGCGCCGAAGGTGACGGCGTGGCCGCTGCCGATCGGGTCGGGGTTGCCGATAAGAGAAGCGATGTTCCGCATTCTGTGCTGGTACCGTCGGCGCCACCGGGCCGCCGCTCGGCCGCATAGGTAGGGAAAGGGCCAAGCATCTGTCAATGCTTTCGTTGCTTTCGCCCAGCGCACCGACTACTACTTAGTGTCAATCGTCGGCATCTCAGACTGACATGAACGCGGCTTCCACCGATCTCGACGCCTTGCGGCGCGAGATCGACCAGCTAGATGATCGTCTTCACAACCTGCTGATGAAGCGGGCGGAGATGCTTGACCGCGTGGTCGAGGTCAAGGGCGGCGGCGGCGCGTTTTTGCGCCCAGGCCGCGAGGCGCAGATCGTCCGCCGCCTGGTGGCCCGCCACAAGGGCTCGCTGCCGGCGGTCGCCGTGGCGCGCATCCTGCGCGAATTGATTTCCGCCCTTTACCGCGTCCAGGGGCCGCTCAAGGTGGCGGTATACGCGCCCGAAAAATCGGCGAGTTACTGGGATTTGGGGCGCAACCATTTCGGCTCCGTCACCGACATGTCGCTGCATCGCACGGCCCCGGCGGTGCTGCGGGCGGTGAGCGAAAGCGACGATACCCTGGGCCTGATGACCTTGCCCCAGGATGGCGAGCGCGAGCCTTGGTGGCGGTACCTTGCTTTTGCCACCGCGGCGACGCCGCGCGTGGTGGCCCGGTTGCCGTTCATCGATCAGCCGCTGGGGCGGCTTGAGCCGGTGGAATCGCTGGTTATCGGCCGCATCGCGCCGGAACCCTCGGGCGACGACGTGACGCTGGTGGTGCTGAGCGCGGGACCGCCGGCGCTCAGCCGCGCCCGCATGACCGAGCAGATCGCCAAGACGGGCCTCACCGGCCGCATCGTCGCCGGGTCGGGCGCCGAAGGCGGCGACCAGCTTTACCTGGTCGAGATCGACGGCTTCATCGCCGAAGGCGATTCGCGCCTCGCCGCCATGGCGAAGTCCCCGACCGAGGCATCCATTCGCCTGCTGTGGATCGGCGCCTATGCCCGCCCGCTGCGGGTGGACGCAGCGACCTAGACTTCGCCCCTATCAGCCGCTTCGCGCCCACCATGACCGCGCCGCGCCCCCAACCCGGCATTCTTGGCATCATGCCCTATCGCGGCGGCGAAGCCGCCGTTCCCGGCGTCGCGCGCGTGGCCAAGCTTTCGTCCAACGAAGGCCCTCTGGGCCCTAGCCCCAGGGCCGTCGCCGCCTACCGCGCGCTGGCCGACAACCTGCACCGCTACCCCGACGGCGGCGCGCACGAGCTGCGGCGCGCGCTGGCGCGCCACCACGGCCTCGATGGCGAGCGCATCGTATGCGGCAACGGCTCCGACGAGCTCATTTCGCTTTTGACCCAGGCTTATTGCGGTCCGGGCGACGAGGTTCTCTATTCCCGCCACGGCTTCCTCATGTACCCGATCGCGGCCAAGGCCCGTGGCGCGACGCCGGTGACGGCGCCCGAGCGCGAACTCGTGGCCGATGTCGACGCGTTGCTTTCCAAGGTGACGGAGCGGACGCGCATCGTCTTTCTGGCAAATCCCAACAACCCCACCGGCAGCTACCTGCCGGCGGCCGAGGTCCAGCGCCTGCGCGATGGCCTGCCGGCGGGCGTGCTGCTGGTCATCGACGCCGCCTATGCCGAATATGTGGGGAAAAACGACTACTCCCCCGGCGTCGAGTTGGCCGGCGCGCGCGAGGACGTGGTGATGACGCGCACATTCTCCAAGATTCACGGCCTGGCGGGTTTGCGCGTCGGCTGGGCCTATGCCTCGCCCGCCATCGTCGATGTATTGCAACGCGTGCGCGGCCCCTTCAACGTCAACGCCCCGGCGCAGGCCGCCGCGGTGGCGGCGCTCGCCGACGTGGCGTGGACCGACGCCGCGCGCACCCATAACGACATCTGGCTGCCCTGGCTGACGCGCCGGATCGCGGCCACCGGGATCGAGGTGGCGCCAAGCGCGGGCAATTTCCTGTTGCTGCGCTTTCCCGCCGCCCCGCGCGACGCCGCCGCCGCCGATGAATTCTTGCGCCAGCGCGGCCTCATTCTGCGGCCCATGAGCGCCTATGGCCTGCCCGAATCCTTGCGCCTGACGGTGGGCGTCGAGGACGAGAACCGGGCGCTGGTGGCGGCGCTGGCGGATTTCATGGCCGCGCCATCATGAGCGGCAAGCCCCTTTACAAGCGCCTGGGTCTGATCGGCGTCGGCCTGATCGGTTCGTCCATCGCGCGCGCGGCGCGCCGCCACAACCTGGTGCGCGAGATCGTCGCCACCTCCCGCACCGCCGAAACCCGCGACAAGGTCAAGGCGCTGGGTCTCGCCGACACGGTCCACGCCGATCCGTCGCGCACCGCCGAGGGTTGCGACCTCGTCATCATCTGCACGCCGCTCAGCACCTACGCCGCCATCGGCCGCGCCATCGCCCCGCATCTGGCGCCCGGCGCCACGCTCACCGACGTCGGTTCGTGCAAGCAGTCGGTGATTCGCGATCTCCAGCCGCTGTTGCCCGGCAACGTGCACTTCATTCCCGGCCATCCGGTGGCCGGCACCGAACATTCGGGCCCCGAGGCGGGTTTCGCCGAACTCTTCGTCGATCGCTGGTGCATTCTGACGCCGCCGCCTGGCGTCGACCCGGCCGCGCTCCGCCGCCTGACCGATTTCTGGACCCGCCTCGGCAGCCGGGTGGAGAAAATGGACGCCCGCCACCACGACCTGGTGCTGGCGATCACCAGCCACGTGCCGCATCTGATCGCCTACAACATCGTCGGCACCGCCGCCGATCTGCAGACGGTGACCAAGTCGGAAGTGATCAAGTACTCCGCCGGCGGTTTCCGCGATTTCACCCGCATCGCCGCCTCCGACCCGGTGATGTGGCGCGACGTCTTTCTCAACAACCGCGAGGCGGTGCTCGAAATGCTCGGCCGCTTCAACGAGGACCTGGCCTCGCTTCAGCGCGCCATTCGCTGGTCGGACGGCGACGGGCTCTACAATCTTTTCACCCGCACGCGCGCCATCCGCCGCGCCATCATTGACGCGGGGCAGGCGGTGAACGGGACGGGTTCCGGTCGTCCGCCAGCGGCGGCGGCGAAGCCGGCCCCGAAGGCGGCCCCGAAGCCGGCCCCGAAGGCGGCCCCGAAGGCGGCCAAGCCTGCCAAATCGGGCGCAGCCGCGAAACGGCGACCGGTCCGACGAAAAGCCTCCCGTCCTGGGCGGTCACGGGAGCGCTGACCATGGGCTGGCCATCGGCGGCGGGCTTGGACAAGAGCCCAAGGGCGATTCGCGCCACTTGGCCATCGCGCGCCGACAAGCCGCCGCCGGCGACGAAGGCGTCGATCAGCGCGTTGTGGCCCTTGATGTCGAGGGCGAATGCGCCAAGGGGCCGGCCGTCCGGGTCGATGCCGATGGCGCCGCTGCCCGACAGCGTCACGCGCTCGAATACCACCCGCAGCAGTTTCACGTCCACGATGCCGCCGCTGTCGCGCCAGCCGCCAAGGGCCTTCTGGATCGGCCCGCCGGGCCAAGCGCCCGAAACCGCGCCCTCGAACCGCAAGCTGCCGACGGCCTGCCCGAGCGAGTTCCAAGCCATGGCGCCGGAATTGGCCGCGCCGGCGGGGAGCGCGACGTTGTCGGCCTCCAGCGCCAGGTCGAGGGTCTTGGCGCCAACATCCCGGCGCGCATGGGCCACGACGCGCGCCGCCGTCAGGCGCTGCCCGGCCAGGTTGGCGTCGGCGCCCGCTATTTCCAGCGAAAGGCGCCGCCAATCCCAAATCTCGCCGGCCGACACGATGCTGGCGCGCAGCCGCTCGGTCTCCAGGCGGGCGAGGCGGGGGCCGCCTTGATCGAGCCAGGAAAACAAGTGCGGCCCCTCGGCGTCCACGATCAGGTGACGGGGATTCCACGGCTGCGCGTAGACGGTGACCCGCGGCGATCGCCAGTTCAGCGCGGCGGGAGCAAACGTCACCTCTGGCGCCGCGATGGTGAGCGCCAGCCGGAAGGG
>CAZIVY010000312.1:0-4592 GCA_964542505.1 uncultured Rhodospirillaceae bacterium | reverse complement strand
GACCCTTGAGCAACAGAACACGGAACTGCTCGCCTCCATGGACCGGCGGGCGCGGGTGCAGTTGCGCCTGCAGCAAACGGTGGAGGCGCTGTCCATCGTCGCCGTCACCTATTACGGCGTCGGCTTGCTGGGTTATTTCCTCCCTCTCTTCGACCAGATCGGCGCGCCGCTGCCGAAGGCGATCGCCACCGCCACCGCCGTGCCCGTGGTGGCGTTGCTGGTCTGGCTGGCGCTGCTCCGGGTGCGCCGCTCCCGCGCGCCGAAGGCCCCGCCGCCCACTCCCTGATCGGCCGCTTGCGGCAAGTCGTCGCCAGCGCCTGGACGGCGGTGCGATTCGACTGTGACCGAATGTCAGGCGCTCGCGTCAGGGGTTGCAAGCTATAATCATGCCAATATAATGGCCCGGTATTTCGGGTCGGACAGCGACGCAACAGGCGGCCGGAAGGGACGTTGAGGGTCGCTCTTGGCGTTGTGATCGTCCAGACTGGAATGTCAGGGGGCGCGAACGTGAAGAATGAAATGTCGATCGCCGATGGAAAAGCGGCCCCTACGCGACTGATCATCCGCAACATCGGTCCGGCGGACCTGAAAGACGCCTTGACCAAGGGCTTCGACGACTTCAAAAACAAGCCCAGCCACATCGCTTTCCTGTTGCTGATCTATCCCGTCGCCATTTTCGTTCTGATCAGATTTTCGGCGGGAAAGGAAATGTTGCCGCTGCTCTATCCGCTTGTTTCCGGTTATGCGCTCATCGGCCCCGTGGCCGCGATCGGCTTGTACGAGGAGAGCCGACGACGCGAGCTGGGTCTCGATCTCTCCTGGCGGCACTCCTTCGCCGTCGCCCGATCCCGGTCCATGCTCCCCATCGTGGTGGTCAGCATCGTGCTGACGGGTGTCTTCGTCGCCTGGTTGATCGCGGCGTTGATAATCTATCAGCTCACCTTTGGCGGTTGGGAGCCGACATCGGTTGCGGAATTCGTCCGCCGAATTGTCGCCACCCCCGAAGGCTGGGCGCTCGTCGTCGTTGGCAACTGCGTTGGCGCGCTCTTTGCCATTGCGGCGATGAGCATCGGCGTGGTGTCCTTTCCGCTGCTTCTGGACCGCGACGTTGACGCCGTGACGGCGATTCGAACGTCGATCCGCGCGGTTCTCGCCAACCCCACGACGATGACGCTGTGGGGCCTCATTGTGGCCGGCGCCCTGTTGATCGGCTCCGTGCCCGTTTTCGTCGGTCTTGCCCTCGTGTGGCCGGTTCTTGGGCATTCGACGTGGCACCTGTACCGCAAGGTCGTGGAGCATTGACGCGCCCGATTAATCCTATATCTACTATCGTCACTATCGTCAGCCGATGTCGCTTCTGGCCCAAGCCATTGAAGAATAAGGACGCACAGGGATGGTTGTAGCGGTTGTATTGGTTCTGGTGGCTGTCGGCTCGGTGCTGTTCCACTTTTGGAGTCCTTGGTGGTGGACGCCGATTGCCTCCAATTGGGGCTACATCGACGATACCATCATCATCACCTTCTGGGTCACCGGGATCGCTTTCGTCGCCATCATTTTGTTCGTCGCCTATTGCGTGTTCCGCTTCGGTCACCGCGAGGGCATGCGGGCGGCGTACGACCCTGAGAACAAGAAGATGGAGTGGTGGCTCACCGGGCTGACCACGGTGGGCGTCGCGGCCATGTTGACTCCCGGCTTGTTCGTATGGGGTCAATTCATCACCGTCCCGGAAGGGGCGGCGGTGGTCGAGGCGGTGGGCCGGCAGTGGCAGTGGAACTTCCGCCTCGCCGGCAAGGACGGGGTGTTGGGCACCACCGATGTCAGGAACGTCAGCGACAAGAATCCGTTGGGTCTCGATCCGAAGGATGCCGCCGGGCAGGACGACATCCTGGTCGACGGCGATGTGGTGCACCTTCCGCTCGGCAAGCCGGTCAAGGTGTTGCTCCGCTCCATCGACGTGTTGCACGACTTTTACGTGCCGGAATTCCGGGCGAAAATGGACATGATTCCCGGCGCGGTCACTTATTTCTGGCTGACTCCAACCCGCGTCGGCACCTTCGACGTGCTGTGCTTCGAGTTGTGCGGCCTTGGCCACTATGCCATGCGTGGCAAAGTCGTCGTCGAGGACGAGAGTGCGTACCAGGCCTGGTTGCAAAAGCAGACGACCTTCGCCCGCTCGATGGCCGCCGCCGAGACCGGCGAGGGCGAGGGTGGAATCGCGGCCGTGTCCCAGGCGGCGGCGGATTCCGCGGCGAGTGGATACACGCGATAGCTTCGAACCGGCACGACCGAGATGAACGCCAAGCGAAAAGGATAGTCCGATGGCCTATGTCGCCCCTGCCGAAGTTCCAGAAGTCGATCTCTACCATGCGAAAAGCTGGGTGACGAAGTACGTCTTTTGCCAGGACGCCAAGGTCATCGCCGTCCAGTACTCGCTGACGGCGGTCGCGATCGGGCTGGTGGCGCTGGTGTTGTCGTGGTTGATGCGGCTGCAACTGGGCTTCCCGGAAATTTTCACCTTCATCGATGCGGGCCTCTACCTACAGTTCGTCACCATGCACGGCATGATCATGGTGATCTACCTGCTCACCGCGCTGTTCCTGGGCGGCTTCGGCAACTATCTCATCCCGTTGATGGTCGGCGCCCGCGACATGGTATTTCCCTATGTGAACATGCTGAGCTACTGGGTCTATCTGCTCGCCGTGCTGGTGCTGGTGTCCAGCTACTTCGTGCCCGGCGGACCCACGGGCGCCGGCTGGACGCTCTACCCGCCGCAATCCATCCTGCCGACCACGCCCGGTTCGGACGGCGGCATCATCTTGATGCTCGTCTCGCTGATCCTGTTCATCATCGGCTTCACCATGGGTGGCTTGAACTATGTGGTGACGGTGCTGCAGGGGCGCACGCGGGGAATGACCCTGATGCGCATGCCGCTGACGGTATGGGGCATTTTCGTCGCCACCATCCTGGCGCTTTTGGCCTTCCCCGCCTTGTTCGTCGGCAACGTGATGATGCTGTTGGACCGGCTTCTGGGGACCAGCTTCTTCATGCCCTCCATCGTCGTGTTGGGGGAACATCTCAAATATGGCGGTGGCAGCCCGATCCTGTTCCAGCACCTGTTCTGGTTTTTCGGCCATCCCGAGGTTTACATCGTCGCCCTGCCGGCCTTCGGCATCGTCTCCGACCTGATCAGCGTGCATGCGCGGAAAAACATCTTTGGCTACCGCATGATGGTGTGGGCGATCGTCATCATCGGCGGCCTCAGCTTCGTCGTCTGGGCGCATCACATGTACGTCAGCGGGATGAACCCCTATTTCGGCTTCTTCTTCGCCACCTCCACGCTCATCATCGCCGTCCCCACGGCGCTGAAGGTCTACAACTGGACGCTCACGCTGTGGCGCGGCGACATCCACCTGACGCTGCCGATGCTGTTCGCCCTCGCCTTCATCGTCACCTTCGTCAACGGCGGCATGACCGGCCTGTTCCTCGGCAACGCCGTCGTCGATGTTCCGCTGGCCGACACCATGTTCGTGGTCGCCCACTTTCACATGGTGATGGGCGTGGCGCCGATCCTGGTCATCTTCGGGGCGATCTACCATTGGTTCCCGTTGATGACCGGGCGAATGCTCGACCAACGGATGGGGCAATTCCACTTCTGGGTGACCTTCCTCGGCGCCTATCTGATCTACTTCCCCATGCACTATCTGGGGTTCCTGGGCGTGCCGCGGCGGTATTACGAAATGGGTGAAACCAGCTTCATCCCCGCCTCGGCCCATACGTTGAACCAATTCATCACCGTCATGGCCTTGACCGTGGGCTTCGCTCAGGTGGTGTTTATTTTCAACATCGCCTGGAGCACCTTCAAGGGCAAGCCGGCGGCCCGCAACCCGTGGCGGGCGACGTCCCTCGAATGGCAAACGCCCGCGTTTCCGCCGGGGCATGGCAACTTTGGCGACACGCTGCCAGTGGTTTATCGCTGGGCCTACGATTACAGCGTGCCGGGCGCCGACCAGGATTTCCTGCCGCAGGACCGGGCGCCCGATGCCGGCACGGGCCATCCGATCGGTCACGACGCGGCGCGCGCCTAGCCAGGTCGCCGACGTGCGTTTTCTCCACGCTTTGACGGAAAAGCCCTGGCTGGCGGCACAGGGCGCGGCCGAAATTTCGGCCGACGGCGAAATCCATCCCGCGCCCACGGCGAAGCTTGGCCTGAGGTTCCTTCTGGCCGCGATGTCGATGTTGTTTTTCCTGCTGGCGGTCGCCTACGTGCATCGAATGGAGCTCGCGGATTGGCGGCCCATGCCGGAGTCGTGGCTGTTGTGGCTGAACACGGGCGTGCTGGTCTCGAGCAGCGTCGGCTTGCAATGGGCGTGGGCTGGCGCGCGTTCGGGACGGATCGACAGCGTGAAGGCCGGCGTGCAGGCGGGGGGCGTGCTCGCCTTCGTCTTCCTGGCCGGTCAGTTGTTGGCGTGGAAACAGTTTGTCGATCTGGGATATTTTTCGGCGGCGAATCCGGCCAACGCCTTCTTTTACCTGATCACCGGTCTGCACGGGGCGCACCTGTCCGGCGGCTTGGTGGCGTTGGGCAGGACCGC
>CAZIVY010000311.1:0-8048 GCA_964542505.1 uncultured Rhodospirillaceae bacterium | reverse complement strand
GAGGTCTTCCTGGCGCACGCCCTGTTCCTCGCCGGCGACGATGAAACTGGCCAGCACCGGCAGCACCGCCCCGTTCATGGTCATGCTGACGCTCATGCGCTCGAGCGGGATGCCGCTGAACAGGATCTTCATGTCCTCGACGGAATCGATGGCGACGCCGGCCTTGCCCACGTCGCCCACCACCCGCGGGTGGTCCGAATCGTAGCCGCGATGGGTGGCGAGATCGAAGGCCACCGAGAGGCCAGCCTGTCCGGCCTCGAGCGCCTGGCGGAAAAAGGCGTTCGAATCTTCGGCGGTGGAAAAACCGGCATATTGGCGGATGGTCCACGGGCGGTTGGCGTACATGGTGGCGCGCACGCCGCGCAGGTACGGCTCGATGCCCGGCAGTCCCGCCAGCTCCAGCCCTTCGAGATCGGCGGCGGTATAAAGCGGCTTGACCGCGATGCCTTCCGGCGTCCGCCAGTTGAGTTGCTCGGGCGCCGCGCCGCCCAGCTCCTTGGCGGCCAGGCGCGCCCAGTCGGCCAATGTCGGTTTATCCCGTCGGGTCATGACTTCACGCCTCGCGCGCCGAGCGGCGCCGCCATGCTTGGCGCAGTATGGGGCGTGGCGGAATCCAAGTCAAAACGCCAGCCGCCAACGCCATGTCGCCAAGCCCATGATTGTGCGGTGAAAGATTGACGAACCGTTAGGTTCCGTTCCGCTACCCTTTCGCTTGCAAATCGGAGCCTGGACGCCCATCGTTGGCGGGCGATGGCGGTGTACCCCGTTTCGCCCAAGTCGGCCGCTGGCCGTGGGCGCGTCCTTGCCGTTCTCGGCCCCACCAACACGGGCAAGACCCATTTTGCGGTCGAGCGCATGCTCGGCCATGGCGAGGGCGTCATCGGCCTGCCGCTCCGCCTGCTGGCGCGCGAAATCTACGACCGCGTGGCGGCGCTAAAAGGGGCGCGCAGCGTCGCGCTGATCACCGGCGAGGAAAAAATCGTCCCCCCCTCGCCGCGCTGGTTCGTGTGCACCGTCGAATCCATGCCGCTGGAACGCGACTTCGATTTCCTGGCGGTGGACGAAATCCAGCTCTGCGCCGATGGCGAACGCGGCCACGCCTTCACCGACCGCCTGCTGCGCGCGCGCGGGCGTCACGAAACGCTGTTCCTCGGCGCCGACACCATGCGCGGCCTGATCCGCCGCCTGGTGCCCGGCGTCGAGCATGTGGCGCGGCCCAGGCTTTCGCGCCTGACCTATTCCGGGCCGAAAAAATTGTCACGCCTGCCGCCCCGCTCGGCCATCGTCGCCTTTTCCGCCGCCGACGTTTACGCCCTGGCGGAACAGGTGCGCCGCCAGCGCGGCGGCGCGGCGGTGGTGCTGGGCGCGCTTTCGCCGCGCACCCGCAACGCCCAGGTGGCCATGTTCCAGAACGGCGAGGTGGACTATCTGGTGGCCACCGACGCCATCGGCATGGGCCTTAACCTGGCCATCGACCACGTCGCCTTCGCCAGCCTGACCAAGTTCGACGGCTTTGCCCCGCGCCCCTTGACCGCCGCCGAGATCGGCCAGATCGCGGGGCGTGCCGGGCGCTACATGCACAGCGGCAGTTTCGGCGTCACCGGCGACATCGAGGGCCTCGACCCCGACATGGTGGAGCGGGTGGAAAACCACCGCTTCGACGCCGTGACCAAGGCGCGCTGGCGCAACGCCGCGCTCGACTTTTCCACCCCGCGCGATCTGTTGCGCTCCCTCGACCGCCCGCCGCCGGGCGACGGCCTGGTCAAGGCCCGCGACGCCGACGACCTCATGGCGCTCAAGGCGCTGGCCGCCGATCCGGCCGTCGCCGCCCTGGCGCGCAGTCGGGCCAAGGTTCGCCTGTTATGGGAGGTCTGCCAGATACCCGATTTTCGCAAGTCCCTCGGCGAGGCGCATTGGCGCTTGCTCCATCGCATTTATGGTCATCTGGCGGGACCGGTGGGCCAGCTGCCCACCGATTGGGTGGGGGGCCAAATGGCGCAACTCGACCGCGCCGACGGCGACATCGACACCCTCGCCACCCGCATCGCTCATGTCCGCACCTGGACCTATGTTTCCTACCGCGCCGACTGGTTCGAGGACGTGCGTCACTGGCAGGAGCGCGCGCGGGCGGTCGAAGACCGCCTTTCCGACGCGCTGCACCAGCGCCTGACCCAGCGCTTCGTCGATCGCCGCTCGGCTTTCTTCGCCCGCCGCCTGAAGGACAGCTCCGATCTCGCGGCGGTGGTCGGCCACGACGGCGAGGTGGCGGTGGAAGGCGAGCCGGTGGGGCGCATCGCGGGCCTGGCCTTCGCTCCGGTGAAGGACGGCCGCGGCGATCTCGGCCGCGCCTTGCGGGCGGTGGCCCACCGGGCCGTGGCCCCGGCATTGGCGAAGCGGGCGGAAGAACTGGCGCGCGACAGCGATGACGCCTTCGCGTTCGATGAAGGCGGGCGCGTGCTCTGGCGGCAAGCGCCGGTGGCCCGCCTGGTAGCTGGCGAGGATGTTCTGAACCCGCGCCTGGAAACTACTTCAAGCGATATCGTGCGGCCCGGCCCGCGCGCGCGCGTCGACCGGCGCCTCCGGCAATGGCTCGACCGGCGCGTTACCGACGACCTCGGGCCGCTCCTGCGCCTGCGGGACGCGCATTTGGACGGCGCCGCCCGGGGTCTTGCCTTCCAATTGGTGGAGGGCTTGGGGCTGGTGGCGCGGCGGCAATCGCAAGCGGTCCTCGGCGCGCTCACCAGGCCTGAGGCCGCGCGCCTTCGGGCGCTTGGCGTGCGCATTGGCAGCGAGAGCCTGTTCATGCCGGCCTTGCTAGGCGTCCGGGCGACGCGTCTCAAGGCGTTGTTGTGGGCGGTCCATCGCGGCGCCACCCTGCCGGCGGATATTTCCGCCGTCGGCGCAGCCGACGCCCATCCGGGCCTGCATCAGGCGTGCGGCCGATTGATCGTCGGCGGCCAGGCGATCAGGGTCGATCGCCTGGAGCGCTTGGCGGCGATAGCGCGCCGCCTCGCCCGCTGCGGCCCGTTTCCGGCTACGCCCGAGCTCGTCCGCCTGGTGGACGGAAAGGCGCAAGCGTTGCGTCCGGTGCTGTTGGCGCTTGGCTACCGTGGCCAGGAAAACGGCGAGGCAGTGCATTACTTCCGGCCGGCGCGGCCGGCGGGCCGGGCGCGGACACGCGGCCCGGGGTCACGGCGCCAGGACGATTCACCGTTCGCGGTGCTGAAAGCGCGCCTTCACGGCTGAGCCCCGGCGCCATGCGGCTCGACAAATGGTTGTGGCATGCCCGCTTGTGCAAGAGCCGCACTTTGGCTCAAAAGTGGATCGAGGCTGGTGCGGTTCGCATCAACCGGGTCGCCGCCGCCAAGACCAGCGCCCTGGTCAAGCCAGGCGATGTCCTGACCTTCGCCCAGGGGCCGGCAATTCGCGTCGTGCGGATCGTTGCGTTCGGCCGCCGCCGCGGTCCGCCGGCGGAGGCGCGCGCCCTTTACGACGACCTTGGCTAACGATTGCAAAGCCGGCAAATCCGGCTAATGTCCCCCCGAACTTGCCAAATGGCCCCGCCGGATTAATTGGTGTTTGACGGGCAGGGTAGTCTGTGCCCCGCCCGGAGAGGCTGAAGATGACTTATATCGTCAACGACATGTGCATCCGCTGCAAGTACATGGATTGCATCGAGGTTTGTCCGGTAGATTGCTTTTACGTGGGCGAAAACATGCTCGTCATCCATCCCGACGAGTGCATCGACTGCGGCGTCTGCGAGCCCGAATGCCCGGTCGAAGCGATCCAGCCCGATACCGACAACGGCGCCGAGCGGTGGGTGGAGATCAACCGCGATTTGGCCGGCAAGTGGCCCAACATCACCCGCAAGGGCACTCCGCCGGCTGACGCCGACGAATTCAAGGACATGAAGGGCAAATTCGAAAAGTACTTCTCGGACAAGCCAGGAAACGGTACCTAAATACCGCTAAACCTCAGTCTAGAACGCGAATATTGTGTTTTTTACACAGGCCGACCCCTAGGTTTCGTGCCTGAATCATGATATAAGACTTTATTCGGGCTTGTGGCGGCTTCGCCTTTGAATCGCGCTTCGACGGAGGCCGTTCGGGTCATGGGAAGATTGACAGTTGATCGCCCTGCGTTGTCATCCGCCGAGCGGCAGCCAATTCCGGACAAAAGGGGAGGACTTGGATTTTTGGGTGCCCTAGGGCACACGAGGCATTTTTACCTGCCTTACGGCGCATGAGACATTTTGCCTAACAATGACACGTCCCTACTTGAACGAGGAAAAACTGTGAAGCAGGCAATCCAACACCAGCCCAAGACGGTGCGCCCCGTGGCAAAGGCCGTCCCCGCGGCGAAACCCGTCGCCGTGGCGAAACCCGTCGTCGTGACAAAACCGGTCGCGGCGCGGCGGAAGCTGGACTTCTCGCCCAACGATTTCGTTGTCTACCCGACCCATGGGGTCGGCAAGATCCTGCGCGTCGAGCAGCGCGAGATCTCGGGTTTCAAGCTGGATTTGTTCGTCGTCGAGTTTGAAAAAGACAAGATGACCTTGCGTGTTCCGGTGGGCAAGGCGACCTCGGTGGGCATGCGCCGCCTGTCGTCGCCGCAAACCATGCGTTCGGCGCTCGAAACCCTGAAGGGCCGCGCGCGCATCAAGCGCGCCATGTGGAGCCGCCGCGCCCAGGAATACGAAGCGAAAATCAATTCCGGCGATCCGATTTCCATCGCCGAGGTGGTGCGCGACCTGCACCGCAATGCGGGGCAGCCCGACCAGTCCTACAGCGAGCGCCAAATCTACGAAGCGGCGCTGGACCGGTTGGCGCGCGAGCTCGCGGCGGTGGAAAAGATCGACGAGGAGCAAGCCGCCAAGCGCCTCGAAAAGGTGCTGCGCGTCGCCTGATACGCGGGTGTCCGCCGTCCATCAACGCCCAGGGACGCTGGCGGACGGCCCGGATATTTCGTTTTCCGCCGGCGCAACCGCCGATCCTGTTTTCGCCAGCCTGCGCCAGGCGCGGCGCGTGTGGGCGGTCGCCGCCATTCACGGCGACGCCCCGCGCCTGCGCAAGCTGCACGGCATTTTAGGCCAGCGCCTGCGGCCCGGCGACCGTCTGGTGTATCTGGGCAATTACCTGGGCTTCGGCCCCGATATCCTCGGCGTCGTCGACGAATTGCTGGCTTTCCGCCGCGAGCTTCTGTGCGCCCCCGGCGCGGAGGCCGAGGACGTCGTTTTCCTGCGCGGCGCGCAGGAGGAAATGTGGCGGAAACTGCTCGAACTGCAATTCGCCACCGCACCCGCCGATGTCCTGGAATGGATGCTGGGCCAGGGCGTGGACGCGACCTTGGCCGCCTATGGCGGGTCGGCGACGGAAGGCTGGGCGGTTTGCCGCCAGGGGCCGCTCGCCACCACGCGCTGGACCGGGCGGCTGCGCGCGGCCATGCATGCGGAGCCGGGGCATGACGAGTTGATGACCAATTTGCGCCGCGCCGCCTTCACCGCCAAGGGCGAGCTGTTGTTCGTCCACGCCGGCGTCGATCCCCATCGCCCGCTCACCGAACAGGGTGACGCCTTCTGGTGGGGCAGCGGCTATTTCGACGACATGACCGCGCCCTATTGCGGCTTTCGCCTGGTGGTCAGCGGCTACGATCGCAAACGCCGTCCCGCCCGCGCGAACAAGAGCACCGCCACGCTTGACGGCGGGTGCGGTTTCGGCGGGACGCTCAACGCCGCGTGCTTCGATCTGGGCGGGACGGCGGCGGACTGGATCTCGGTTTAGCTGGAAAGATCCGCCGCATCAGCGAATCGGCCTGGTCAAGGCGGCGGCTGAGAAACCGCCGCGTCCGCGCCTGGCCCTCGCTCCCGTCGTTGATCCAGAAAACCAGCACCGCCACGAAAAGCGTGGAAAGGCCGATTTCCTCCACCCGCCGCCGCCGGTCGTCGCCGCGCAATTGCGCCGCCTCGCGCCACCACTGCACCGTGCGCGATACCCAGAACAGCAGCGCAAGGTTGTGATGCGGGTGGCCGAAATAAAGCTTGGCGCGGAAGATCTGCCCGCTGACCGCGCGGTGCGCCGCCAGCGCGTCGAGAAACGCCAGCATGGTCCGCGCGATGCGCTCCGGCGGCGGCCGTTCCGCGAAGCCCGTCTCCTCGCTCGCCGCCAGCATCGCCCGCTCCGCCCGCGCCAGCCAGGAATCGGCCACCGCGTCGAGATCGCGGAAGTGCGGACGCAATTCCGCCAGGGACAGGTTCATGCGCTTGGCCACGTCGAACAGGCGCAGTTCCGCCCAGCCCACCAGTTCCGCTTCCGCCAAGGCCGCGTCCACGATCGCGTCGGGCATCGTCATCACTCGCTCACGATTTTCACCCGCTGGCCGGGAACCGGCTCGGCCCCCTCGCCGAGGCCGTTCAGCACCCGGAGCTTTTGCTCGGCATAGTCCTCGCCCGGCCACGCCGCCGCCAGGCGGACGATGGTGTCCCCGGCCCGCGCCGTACGCACGCGCAACCGCAATGGTTTCAGCGCCGCCGCCTCGGCCGCGTCGAGGCGGCGGAAGCTGTAAGTGGCGCGTTGCAAGTCGATCGCCAGCGCCTGCGTCAGGGCGGGCGGCGTCAGGAACATGAAGCGGTAGATGGCTCCCTCGTCGACGCGAATGGCGACCAGGCGCAAATCGCGCGTGCCTTGCGCGGTTTCGGCCCGCGCCCGCGCCGTGCCCGCGTCGAGGCCGTTGATGGCGACGCGCTCGGCATCCAAGAGCTGCAGGCCGCGCCCCCAGACGCGCACCAGATAGTCGAGCGCGTCCCGCCCGGCCCGCGCCCGCGCCCCATCCGCCTCGCGGTCGAAGCGCAGGACCGCGCCATTGCCGTGCGCGCCCAGCACCGCCTGATCGGTGTTGACCAGGCGGAATCCCGGTGGCGCCTCGAAGGCCAGGGCCAGCTTCCGGTGCAGGAAGCGCCGGCCGCGCACGAAGCCCTGATCCACGTCGTCGCCAAAAAGCATCCCATCGATGCGGTCGAGAAAGTGATCTCGCCGGAGCACGGGATTGGCCGGTTGGCTTCTGGCCTCGGCGATGGCGCGTTCGATGCGGTCCCGGGTGCGCGGGTGGCTGGCGAAGAAATCGATCTCCCGCTCCACGCCCGCCTTGCCCGCGATGACGTTTGTCAGCGCGCTTTCACGGTCGAGCGCGGCGAGAAACGCCGCCTGCGCTTCGGGCGCGTAGCCCGTCCGGCCCAGATAGCCCACGCCAAGGGTGTCGGCCTCGAACTCATGCTCGCGGGAGAAATCCTGTAAATAGAGCTCGCTGCCGATCTGCGCGACCTGGTTGAGCGCGCTGTTGCCGAAAAGCGCGCCGAGCGCGGCGGCGCCGAGGTTCAAGGCCATCGCCTGGCTGTAGCGCTGGGCCATGTGGCGGGCGGCGACGTGGCCGATCTCATGCGCCAGCACGCCGGCCAATTCCGCCTCGTTGCCGGCGAGCGCGATCAGCCCGCGGGTGACGTAGACATAACCGCCGGGCAGCGCGAAGGCGTTGACCACCGGGCTGTTGAGCACGGTGAAGTGGAATTCCGTTCCGTCCCCACCCGCATGGGCGGCGAGGCGCCCGCCGATTTCCGCCACATAGGCGCCGACCTCCGCGTTCCCGTAGACGCCGCCGAAGCGCGCCAGGATTTTCGGATGCTCTTCAGCGCCGACGCGCCGTTCTTCCGCCGGCGGCATGAAGAGGGTGAAGCCCGCGGCTTCCTTGCCGCCGCCGCCCTCGCACGACGCCACCAGGGCCAGAACGGCGATCCACCGCGCCAGCCGGGCCATTTTCAATCCAGCACCTCGATCTGTTCCGGATGGGTGATCACGACAATAGGCTGGCGATCGCCCACGATCCAGCCGCGAACGCGTATCCGCCGCCCCACCAGATCGCGCGGGATCAGCCTGGCGCGAGCGAAAGCCTGCTCGTCCTCGGGGATGATCGCCGCCGCGAATGAAGCCGGCTCGGCGTCGCCCATGTTGAGGTAGGTACGCTTGCCCCACACATTGACCCGCCTGACGACATCTTCC
>CAZIVY010000310.1:0-5835 GCA_964542505.1 uncultured Rhodospirillaceae bacterium | reverse complement strand
CCGCCGCCATTTACGCCGCCCGCGCCGCCATGAACCCGATCCTGGTGCATGGGCCGCAATCGGGCGGCCAGCTCACCATCACCACCGACGTGGAGAACTATCCGGGCTTCGCCGAGACCATCCAGGGTCCCTGGCTGATGGAACAGATGATCGCGCAAGCCCTGCATGTGGGAACGCGCGTCTTCCAGGACACGGTGGTCGCCGTCGACCTTGACCGGCGGCCCTTCGCCGCCACCGGCGACTCGGGCGACACCTACACGGGCGACGCGCTGCTGATTTGCACCGGCGCCCAGGCGCGCTGGCTTGGCCTCGATTCTGAGCGCGCCTTCCAGGGCGCGGGCGTATCGGCCTGCGCCACCTGCGACGGATTTTTTTTCCGCGGCAAGAAGGTGGTCGTCATCGGCGGCGGCAACACGGCGGTGGAAGAAGCGCTGTTCCTCACCCATCACGCCAGCAAGGTCACGGTGGTCCACCGGCGCGACGCCTTCCGGGCGGAGAAAATCCTGCAACAGCGCCTGTTCGCTTCCCCCAAGATCGACGTCGTCTGGGATCACGTGGTAGACGAAATCCTCGGCCGGCGGTCGCCGGTCAAGGCGGTCACCGGCGTCCGGCTGCGCCACGCGCGCACCGGGGCGGAGCGCGAAGTCGCCACCGACGGCGTTTTCATCGCCATCGGCCACACCCCCAACACGGAACTGTTCAAGGGGCGGCTGCACATGGACAGCGAAGGCTATGTGCTCACCCATGCGGGTTCCACCGCCACCAACATTCCCGGCGTCTTCGCCGCCGGCGACGTGCAGGACAAGATCTTCCGCCAGGCGGTGACCGCCGCCGGCACCGGCTGCATGGCGGCGCTGGAGGCGGAGAAATACCTCGCCCATGTGGGCGTGGGCGAACGCCACGCCGCGGAATAGGCCGCCACGCCCATGGACTGGGACAAGATGCGCGTCTTTCACGCGGTGGCGGAGGCTGGAAGCTTCACCCGCGCGGGCGAGGCGTTGAACCTCAGCCAATCGGCGGTCAGCCGGCAGATCGGGGCGCTGGAGGCGAGCCTGACGGTGCCGCTTTTCCATCGGCACGCGCGCGGCCTGGTGCTGACCGAACAGGGCGAGATGCTCTACCGCACCGCGCGCGAGGTGCTGGCCAAGGTCGCCTATACCGAGGCGCTGCTGGCCGACAGCAAGGACAAGCCGTCGGGCGAGCTGAAGGTGACGACAACGGTGGCCCTGGGGTCGGTCTGGCTGGCGCCGCGCATCAAGGAGTTTCTGGAGCTCTATCCCGACATCGCGCTATCGCTGCTGCTGGACGACGCCGAGCTCGACCTCTCGAAGCGCGCCGCCGACGTGGCCATTCGCCTGCGCCAGCCGGTGCAGACCGATCTGGTTCACCGCAAGCTCCTGACCGTGCGTTACCACGTCTATGCTACCGCCGACTATCTGCGCCGGCACGGCACGCCGCGGACGCTGGACGACCTGTCGAGCCACCGCCTGGTGGTTTATGGCGACGAAGCGCCCGCCGCGCTCAGCGACATCAACTGGCTGGTTCGGGGCGAGGGCCGCGGCGTTCCGCCGCCGCGCCCGGCGCTGCAAATCAACAACGTGTTCGGCATCAAGCAGGCGGTGCAAAGCGGCCTCGGCATCGCCGCCCTGCCCGACTACATGGTGCATGAGGACAACAGTCTGGTGCGGATCATGACCGACGTGCCGGCGCCGACCTTCGACGCCTACCTCGTCTACCCGGAGGAACTGCGGCATACAAAGCGCCTGGCCGTGTTCCGCGATTTCCTGTTGCGCATGGTTGCCGACTGGCGGTTTTGAGATATGCGGCTACCGCATGGCAGGCTTGCGGCCGGCGGGCTGGCGGCGACGCGCGTTATCGGCATAGTTGGAACATAGACACTTTGACCGGTGTCTCCGCGCCCCTTCGTTGGCGAACGGATCCGACTTCCCCCCGGACTGTTCAATGCCAGGAGTTCGTGGCGCGAACCTCCCAAACCGAGACCGGCCCGCCTCGCGGCGAGCCGGTCTTTTTTTCGTTCGTTTCGGCGCGAGAAAGCGGCGCGATCAGACGTAGAGGCGCTCGCCCTTCAGGTCCTTGTACAGGTCGGCGACAAACTCGCCGTAGCCGTTGAAGAGCTGCGTCGGCACGCGCTTGCCGTTGGCGCCGATCAACTCCTCGGTCTTTTGGCTCCAGCGCGGGTGCGCGACCTCCGGGTTGACGTTGGCCCAGAAGCCGTACTCGCTCTTTTGAATCGCTTCCCAGAAGGTCGAAGGCCGCTTGTCGGTGAAGCTGATGCGGACGATCGACTTGATGGACTTGAAGCCGTACTTCCACGGCACCGCGAGGCGGAGCGGCGCGCCCATCTGCTTGGGCAAGGGCTTGCCGAAAACGCCGGTGGCGAGAAACGCGAGTTCGTTGGTGGCCTCGGCGATGGTGAGGCCTTCAACATAAGGCCACGGGTACCACACCTGTTTCTGGCCGCTGGCCATCTTGGCGTCGTTGAAGGTTTCCATGCGCACATAGGTGGCGGAGCCCAGCGGCTCGGCGAATTTCACCAACGAGGCGAAGGAAAATCCGCTCCACGGCACGGCCATGGCCCAGGCCTCGACGCAGCGGTGGCGGTAGAGGCGCTCTTCCAGCGGCATCTTGGCCAGCAGTTCGTCGATGGCGATGGTGCGCGGCTGCTTCACCATGCCGTCGATGCGTATTTCCCAGGGGCGGATTTTCAGCTTCTGCGCTTCCTGAGATACGTATTTGTGCGAGCCGAACTCGTAGAAATTGTTGTAGGTGGTCGCGACCTTTTCCTCGGTCTGCGGCCGGTCGAGTTCGAAACGCGGATTTTTGGTCACCGGATAGCGGCTGGCGGACGGGTCTTCCTCAGCCGCCAAAGCGGGCGAGCCTATGCCCACACCGGCGGCGATAGCGCCGCCGCCAAGCGATTGCAGCATCTTGCGCCGGTCGAGCACCAGCGCCTCTGGGGTGGCCATGGATTCCGGCAACTCCCAGCCATGTGGGCGTTTCATCAGCATGTTCATCCTCCGTCGCCCCGACGGAGGGAATGTAGTCGATGGCCCTTGCCCCTACAATCGGGCGCCGATCACTCTTTCGCGAGCAGGCTGCGCAGCATCCAGGCCGTTTTCTCGTGAATTTGCAGGCGCTGGGTCAACAAATCGGCGGTGGGTTGATCGTTCGCCTTGTCGGCAACCGGAAAGACTTCGCGCGCCGTGCGGGCCACGGTTTCATGGCCCTTGACCAAATTGGCGATCATCGCCGTGGCGGCGGGGATGCCATCTTCCTCGGCGATGCTGGTCAGCTTGGCGTAGGCGCCATAAGTGCCCGGCGCCACATGGCCAAGGGCGCGAATGCGCTCGGCGACGGAGTCCACGGCCAGCGCCAGTTCGTTGTACTGCTGCTCGAACATCAGATGCAGGGTCTGGAACATGGGGCCGGTGACGTTCCAGTGATAATTGTGGGTCTTCAGGTAGAGCGTGTAAGTATCGGCCAGCACGCGCGACAACCCGTCGGCGATCTTGCGCCGGTCCTTGTTGCCGATGCCGATATCCATGTCCATGGTCCGCCTCCGATTCGATCTTATTCGGCGGAAAATATATGTCTAAATTACGCCTGTTACAAGCGTTATTAGAACATCTCTATTGTGTGGGTCAGGACCGGCGGCGGAGGCCCTCACGCGGCGCGCGTGGATGCCAGCACCTGATCGGCCAGGCGGCCGGTCAATTCCTGCAGATGGTCGAAGCGCCAGGTGAACGTGCCGACGCCCTGGGTCATGGAGCGCAGGTCGACGATGATGTCGTGCATCTCGCTTTGGGGGACGAGCGCGCTGACCACGTCCCAGCCGGGCCATCCCTGGCGGGCGTCGAACCCCAGGATCTGGCCGCGCCGGCTGCTGATCAGGGCGTTCACCTTGGCGGTGAAGTCCGACGGCGCCATGACGTCCACATGGCAAATGGGTTCGAGCAGCACCGGATCGCATTTGGGCATGCCTTCCGACATGGCGATGCGGGCCGCGGTCTTGAACGCCATTTCCGAACTGTCGACTTGGTGGTAGCTGCCGTCGGTGAGCGTCACGGCGACATCGACCACCGGGAAGCCAAGCGGCCCGGCGTTCAGATATTCGCGCACTCCGTCTTCCACCCCCGGAACATACTGGCGCGGCACCGAGCCGCCGACGATCTTGCTCTCGAAGGCGATGCCACTGCCGCGCGGCAGCGGCTTGATGTCGATATGCACGTCGCCGAACTGACCGTGGCCGCCGCTTTGCCGCTTGTGACGCCCGTGCTGGGACACGGATTTGCGGATGGCCTCCTTGTAGCCGATCTTGGGGCGCACCTGTTCCACCGCCAGGAGGTATTTGTTTTTCAGCCGGCTGCACGCCACGCGCAGGTGAATGTCGCCCTGCCCGGCCATGACGAATTGCTGCAGGGTGGCGTCCTGCTCGAAACTGATCGAGGCGTCTTCCTCGACCAGCTTGGCCACGGCGCTGGAGAGCTTCACTTCGTCGTTGCGGTTGGTGGCGCTGATGGCGAGCGAATAGACCGGCGGCAGATGCGGCGCCTTGGGACAGGCCTCGCCGCCCGCCTTGCCTTCATGCAGCGTGTCGCCGGTATGCGCGTGTTCGAGACGGGCCAGCGCCACCACCTCGCCCGCGCGCGCCTCGGCGAGCTTGTGCTGCTCCGCCCCGAGCAGACGGGAGATGCCGCCAACGCGGTCGCCGTTGACGGTGGCGCCGTCCTTGAGAGCGCCCGACCAGATTCGCGTCAGGCTCAGTTTGCCGCCATGGGGCGTGATGTAGGTCTTCAGCACCTGGCCAACAAGCGCGCTGTCGCTGGCGTCGATGCCCGCGCGTTCCGCCGCGAGCTGGTGCCCCGGCGCCTCGTGGCGCAGCGCCTTGAGCAGCCGGCGCACGCCGTGATCGGTCTGGCCGGCGCCCAGCATCACCGGCACGATGATTCCCTGCTGCAAATCCTTGGTCAAATCGGCGAACACCTCATCGCGGGACGGCGCCACGTCGCCGAGCAGTTCTTCCATCAAGTGATCGTCGAAGTCGGCCAGCTTTTCCAGCATGGTCATGCGCGCCTCGCGGGCGCGCGCCGTCATATCCGCCGGCAGATCGACGATCTCGGACGGGGCGTTGTCGCGGTAGACATAGACGCGCTCCATCGCCAGATCGACATAGCCGGTGATGGCGCCGGTGGCGCCGTCGGCGGCGCCTTCGCGAATCGGCACCTGGCGCAGCACGAGCGGCTTCGCCGACACCGCCTGCAACGGCGGCAGAAGGTCCTGGATGCGTCCCCGCGCCCGGTCGATCTTGTTGACGAACAGGAAGTGCGGAATCCCCTGCTCGTCCAAATGGTGCAACAGCGGCGCCAAGGTCAACACGCGGTCGGGATCGGGTTCGCAGACAACCACCGCCGCGTCGACGCCCACCAGGGCGTTCAACGTTTCCTGCAGGAACTCGATCGACCCGGGGCAGTCGAGGAAGGTGAAGGTGTCGCCCAAATAGGTGCAGGTGGCGGCGTTGACCTCGACGGTCATCGAGCGCTCGCGCGCCTCGGCGCTTGAATCGCCGACGGAGTTCTTGTCCTGCACGCTGCCGCGCCGATGGGTGGCGCCGCAAATGTGCAGAATGCTTTCCAGAAGCGTGGTCTTGCCGGAAAGATAGGGTCCCACGAGGGCGATGGTACGGGGACCGGTTGGCTTGTTGTTGGCCATGGCGAACCTCTATCCCCCCTACGCGGCGACGCCATAATCGTTTCACCAAGGATGGGCCGCGGGCAAGGAAAATCCGTCCGCCTACGCCCAGATTTTACTTGCATC
>CAZIVY010000309.1:0-5641 GCA_964542505.1 uncultured Rhodospirillaceae bacterium | reverse complement strand
AAGGCCTTCGCCTTTGCCGAACTCGCGGCGCGGGTAGGCGATTTCGAGGGCGCCATCGGGGCGCTCGAGCGCATGCTGTTCATCACCCCCGATCTGCCGCGCGTGCGGCTTGAACTGGGCGTGCTTTACTTCCGCCTTGGCTCCTACGAAACCGCGCGGGCTTATATCCAGAGCGCGCTGGCGGCCCAAAACGTGCCGCCGGCGGTGCGCGACCGGGCCGCGACCTTCCTCGCCGAAATCGATCAGCGCGCCAAGCTGCATCAGTTTTCCGGCGGCGTCTTCGCCGGTTTCCGCTACCAGACCAACGCCAATGCCGGCCCCGGCGGCACGGGCGTGCTGGTAGGCGGCATCGAGGCGAATCTCGACCAACGTTTCACCGCCAAGTCCGACCGCAATTTGTTCGCCGCCGCCAGTGTGCAGCACGTTTACGACCTGCAATCCCAGGGCGGCGAGACGATAGAGTCGGCGGTGAACGTCTATGGCTCGCGCCAGGACCAGCAGAAACAGGTCGATGTCGCCGTGGCGCAACTGACCAGCGGCCCGCGCCTGAAGCTGCCATTCCTGCCTTTGGCCAGCATCCGGCCAACGCTGAGCCTGGACTATATTATTCTCGACGGCGCCCGCTATTTCTGGGCTCCCGGGGCCGGCGCCTCGCTGCGCAGCCAGCTTGGGCCCACCACCGGCGTCGAAGTCAGCGCCGACGTGCGCGACCGCCGCTACCTCGACAACGCTCGGCGCCCGAACAACAGCGATCAGGACGGCATCGTCAAGAGCGCCTCGGTTCAGTTGCGCCAGCAACTTTTCCCCGCCTTGCAAGTCAGCGGTGACATTGGGTTCACCGACGAACAGGCGCGCGAGGGCAGCCAGGCCAATGAGGAATGGGCGTTTACGCTCGGCGCGGCCGTCGTTTTCGGGGCGCCGCTGCCGTTTACCGGCTCGCCCTGGACGCTGTCGGCCAACGCCACCCGCGCCTTCGCCTATTACGACCGCGTCGACCCCACCATCGACCCGAATGTGGTGCGCAACGACGACGACTGGCGCGCCAATGTCACGCTTGCGGTTCCGCTGACGGATCGCTTCGGTCTGGTGGCCACCGGCGGCTTGTTCCGCCGCGAATCGACCGTGCCCAATTTCGCCTACCGCAACAGTTTTGCCTCGGTGGGCGCGTCCTGGAGGTTTTGAAAGAAGGAGATTAACGAGCCGGCTAGTGGGGGAGTAACAATGAATAGGAATTGGGCGAGGCTGATCGCCATCGCCGCGGCGATCATTGGTTTGTCGGCGGCCACGCGGGGGGAAATCCGGGTGGGCGTCACCACCGCCGTTAACCCCAGCGCGGTGGGCATTCCGCCGCAACAGGAAGAACGCGTGCTCTATGTCGGCATCGACATGCTGGCGAACGAGCGCGTCGTCACCGGCCCCGCCGGCCGCGCGCACCTTCTCTTCCTCGACGGCTCCAATTTGAGCGTCGGGCCGGACAGCGACGTGGTCATCGACAGGTTCGTCTATGACCCGCAAACCAAGACCGGCGAGCTCGCCTTCAGCGCCGCCCGCGGCGTCTTCCGCTTCGTCGGCGGAAAGATCAGCAAGACAAGCGAAGTTCAATTCCGCACGCCCGCGGCGGTGGTCGGCCTGCGCGGCGGCATCACCAGCCACGATCTGCAAACTGGCCAGCCGGAAAAGCACACCTTGCTGCACGGCGACCGGATGAGGGTGACCGCTGGCGGCGAAACCAAGTCGGTAACGCTCCCCGGCTTCAAGATTTCGATTCCCGTGGCCACCGGCGGTGGTGCGCGGCAGCCCCCGCCCACCGATCCGGTTCGCGCGGCGTCGATCGAAATTCAGGCGTCCCTCAAGCCTTTCGAGTCGAAGGCGACTGGGTCCCCGGCGGAATCCGCCAAGGCCCCGGATTCGGGCGCCTCGCAATCGGGAATCGTGCCCGCCGCCGGCGCCAGCGGCGAGCAGGCTCCCGCCGCCACGGGCGGCCCATCGACCGCCGCCGCCGGTGGCGAAACCAGCCCCGCCGCCGCCCCGGACCTGGCCGCCGGCAACATCGAATCCGGGGTTGCGGGCGTCAGCGACGTCAACTCCGCCGCCCCGCCTGCCCCGCCCCCGCCCGCGCCGCCGGCAAGCGGGAACACTGATACCAAGATCGTGAGCGACACCAGCAATCAAACCACGGCCGCCACCAATGCCGCGCCGCAACTTGCGGCGGTCAATGTGAATGCCGTGCCCGAGAACTCGAGTCCCGGCACTTTGGCTGGCAGCGTCACTTTCACCGACCCGAACGCCGGCCAGACGCTCACCTACAGCATCGTCGGCGGCAACACCGGCAATGCCTTCGCCATCAACCCGGTCACCGGCGCGATCAGCGTCAACAATCCCGCGGCGCTGAATTTCGAATCCCAATCGAGTTTCAATTTGACGGTGCAAGCCACCGACAGCGCCGGCCTGAGCGGCACCCCGGCCACGGTCACTGTCAACCTTGGCAACGTCAACGAGGCGCCGCTGTTCGGCGCGCTCCCGCCGCTTGGCGTTGTCGAGAACGCCACCGCCGGAGCGCCAGTGGGGAGCGTCGGCGCCAGCGATCCCGACGCCGGCCAGACGCTCACCTACAGCATCGTCGGCGGCAACACCGGCGATGCCTTCGCCATCAACCCCGCTACCGGTGCCATCAGCGTCAACAATTCGGCGGCGCTGGATTTCGAGACCAATCCCAACTTCAACCTGACGGTGCAAGCGACCGACAGCGGCGGGCTGAGCGCCCAGGTAACGATTCCGGTGACGCTTAACGACGTGAGTGAAGGCCCAACGCAATTTGTCGGCCGCTTCCTGCGTGACAGCCCGTTCACCGCTTTCAATCAAGACACAGGCGCGGCGCCGCGCTACCTCAACAACAATGCTGTCCTGAGAGCGGAAGTCTTCAGCGTCGGCGGCGTGCAGCGGTTGCGGGTGAATATCGACGGGCCTACCGGCGGCCCGCACGATTTTCCGTACGCGACGGCCTCCTCGCCGCTCGGTTCCGGCTTCACCATTCTCGAGGGACAATCAACCACGCTGTTCGGCGGAAACGCTGGCGACGGCTATGTTTCCGCCGACGGGCAATTTCTCGCTTACGTCTTCACCAACAATCTGGGACTGTCAAACGGGGAAGTCAGCGCCGGCTTCTTCGCCGGCGTGCCGACGGCGAACTTTCCCACCGATGGCGCCGCCAGGCACAATTTGCTGCGCTTCGGCTATGTGAACATTCCCGCGGCCCAGGTGGTCCCGATCCCATTCACCGATCTCGATTGCTTCCTCATCAATTGCGGCGCCATCGGCGTCCACACCGCCGTTTCGCCGCTCTATTCCCGCTATTCGCCGATCCTGACCTTTGCGCAAGCGGACGGCAACGACCAGCGCGCGGTCCACCTGCAGGCGACGTTGGGGATCATCGGCAGCGGCGCGGACCAGAAGTCGTTCCTGGTAGGCGAGACAGGCACTTACTTCGTCGAGGACAACGCCGGCGAAACCGTTGCCTTCATCGGCGCCGCGCGGGGCTCCTACCGCGAGAGCGCCACGGATTTTCCCATTCGCATCGCGTCCGCGCTGTCGTCGGCGGAAGTCGGCGCTCCCGGCAGCGGGACGGTCAACGCCATATTCGGGCCGAACGGCGAATACATGGTGCTGACGCCGGAACGATTGTCCGTCAACGCCAACTCCCTCGTCCGCACTCCGTCGGCGGGTTTCACCCAGCGGCTCGACGATCTGATCTTCGATCCCTACTACCAGGTCGACGTCGCGGCACCGCTCAGCCCACCCACCTTTGCGCCGCGGTCCAACCGCACCTTGTCGGGTTTTTTCGCCGGCCTGGTCGAGACCCGTGAAGCGAATGGGACGTTCAACCAGGAAACCTTTGAAGGCACGGCCAGCATCACCACCAGCGCCGACAACAACCGCGTCCAGGCGAGCTTTGTCGTGCAAGAGGCGGGCAACCCGTATCCGCCAGTGATCGAGTTTGGCGACATCACCGGCGCCAATCGGACGCGCTCGGCTTTCATCGACGACAATATTTTCGCCGCCCAGCAGTCTTTTTCGCGCCCGACAATGGTGGACGGCACGACGATCCTCGACGCCGACAGCCGCATCTTCATGGTCACGTCCAACACCGTGCCGCTCACCGCCATCGACGGCGTCCAGCCTTGCGCCTGCGACTTCCTCAAATGGGGTTGGTGGGGCGGCGAAGTGGTGGAGCGCGTTGACGGCGTCGAAGTCGCTCGCCACCGCGTGCATCTCGCCACCTGGGTGGCGGGCGTTGTGCCCACGCTTGCCGAATTGCCCATAACCGGCGTCGCCACCTATGGCGGCCATGCCATCGGCAATGTCTTGAATGGAACGGCGAAATACATCGCCACCGGCACCTACACCCAGTCCTGGGACTTTAGCCAACAGGCCGTCGTCAAGGGTTCGGCGACCATCAGCGGCTTCGACAAATTGGGGTCGGGCGTTCCTGGCGGCAATGGCATCACGGTGAGCGGCAACCTCACGGCGAATGCGGCGGCCGGCTTCACCGGCAACCTCAACAACGCAACGACCCCGGCCGGGCTTCCGACAACCACCGGCTTCACGGGCGCCATCGCCGGCAGCTTGTTCAGGGATGCGACCGTCACATCCGGCGCCGGCGTCGGCGGCAACTTCACGATCAATGGCAATGGCGGGGCCTACAATGCCGCCGGCACCTTCGCGGCGGGGCAAAAGACGTTCGCGCCGTAGCTGGCGGCATACCCGCCGTCTCAGCCCGCGCCGGCGGCGCGCGGCCCCGGCGCGGTGGCGGCAGCCGCGGAAGCGGCCGCTTGGCGCTCGATGTCCTCGATGCGCTGCAGGTAAAGATCGTAAAGATCGTCGAGCCTTGGTTGGTGCAGCCGGCATTCCTGGGCCAGCCGCCGCGCCGCCGCCCAGTCCTGGGTGGCATAAGCCGCCAGCATGGCGAGGTGGCGCGCCCGCTTGGCGGCGAAGTCCCTCTCGCCCGCGACATCGCGTCCGCCGAGCAGCGCGAAAACGCGCACCGCCTCGGTCTTTCCCTTCACCGTCACCGTGTCGAGTTCCAGCGTCGCCATGTCGCCGATGCGCGCCGCCGTGCCTTCGCCGATGACGATCTTGACCCCGTATTCCTTCGACAGCCCCTCGACGCGCGACGCCACGTTGACCGTGTCGCCCAGCACCGAATAGTCGAAGCGCTGTTCGGAGCCCATATTGCCCACCACGCACTCGCCGGTGTTGATGCCGATGCCGATGTCGAGCTGCACCGCGCCGCGCCGCCCGATGCGGGGGCTAAGGCTGCGCGCCAAGCGCTCGGCCTCGGCGATTTCCGGCGCCGACAGGCCCTGGCGGGCCGCGCGGCGCTCCTCCTCCGCCTGGGCCAGGCCCTGCCCCGCCGCCAGCGTCAGCCAGGCCAGCGCCGCGATCGGATTGCGCGGCACGCCCGCGCCTTTCGCGTAGCGCGCGCCGATGTTGCGTTGCGCGCGCGCGTGCCCCTGCTCGGCGGCGAGGCGGAACCAGCGCGCCGCCTCGGCGGCGTCGGCGGCCACGCCGGCGCCGTCGCGATAGGCCTTGCCCAGATTGTATTGGGCGTTGACATAGCCCGCTTCCGCGTCCTCGCGGAACA
>CAZIVY010000308.1:0-4369 GCA_964542505.1 uncultured Rhodospirillaceae bacterium | reverse complement strand
CGAGATGATCGACTTGGCGATAGAGGGCGTGGACATGGACATGGAGCGCCAAGCGGGCATATCGCCCCTGCGCGATCCGCCACCCAGGATCGTCGCCTTCAAAACCGCACGCTAAAAGTTTTTATCCGGTACCGACTCTCGCCCCAATCGGCTATCGTCCGCGAGTGATTCCAACCTTCCGGAGCCTAGACCGATTCACCGTTCGTGGTGAGGGCCGCGCGGCGCTTAAGCCGCGCGGCGTCTGGAACCACGAAAGGCCAAAACGCGAGCCGCCCCCTTACCCTGAGCGACGCGCGACGCGCGCGTCGAAGGGCGAGACGCGTCCCTCGCTGGGCTCGGGCCGCGCCTCAGGTCGAACGGTTGAGTGTCGAAGGCCGGAGCCCTTGGCATGAAGCAAGCACGCAAGTCGGGACAAGCGCGGTGAAAGTCAACGGCGTCGCCTACCGGTCGATCTGGCTGGAGGCGGACGGCCGCTCGGCCGGCATCATCGATCAGACGCATTTGCCGCACCGCTTCGTCGTCGCGCGGCTGACGACGATCGAGGAAGCGGCGGAAGCGATCCGCGCCATGCGCGTGCGCGGCGCGCCGTTGATCGGCGCCACCGCCGCCTACGGGTTGTGCTTCGCCTTGGGCGACGACGCTTCCGACGCCGCCCTCGATAGCGCCTGCGCCACCCTGCTGGCGACGCGGCCCACGGCGGTCAATTTGCGCTGGGCGCTGGAGCGCATGGCCGCCGCCGTGCGGAGCCGCCAGGGTCCGGAGCGCGTGCGCGCGGCCTACGCCTCCGCCGCCGCGATCTGCGAGGAAGACGTCGCCGGGTGCCGCGCCATCGGCGATCACGGGATGAAGCTGATCCGCGCCGCATGGGAGAAGGCCGGGCGCCGGCGCCCCGTCAATGTGCTCACCCACTGCAACGCCGGCTGGATCGCCTGCGTCGATTGGGGCACGGCGCTGGCGGCCATCTATCGCGCCCACGACACAGGAGTCCCGGTGCATGTGTGGGTGGGCGAAACCCGCCCGCGCAATCAGGGCGCGGCGCTGACCGCGTGGGAATTGGGAAGCCACGGCGTGCCGCATACGGTGATCGTGGACAACGCCGGCGGCCATCTGATGCAGCACGGCAAGGTCGATCTCTGCATCGTCGGCAGCGACCGCACCACCGCCACCGGCGACGTGTGCAACAAGATCGGGACCTACCTGAAGGCGCTGGCGGCGCGCGACAACGGCGTGCCCTTCTATGTCGCGCTGCCCCATTCCACCATCGACTGGACGGTGCGGGACGGCGTGGCCGAAATTCCCATCGAGGAGCGCTCGCCAAGCGAAGTCACCCACATCAAGGGCCGGGGGCCGGCGGGGGAAATCGTCAGCGTGCAACTCACGCCCGAGGGAACGCGGGCGGCGAATTTCGCCTTCGACGTGACGCCCGCGCGGCTGGTGAGCGGCCTGATCACCGAGCGGGGCGTTTGCGCCGCCAGCCGGGAAGGCCTGCTCGGCCTCTACCCGGAACGGCAAGCGGCCTAGCGCATGGAAAGCCGCTGGTCCGACCGCGACGCCGCCGCCATGGCGCGCCACTACGCCAAGAGCGGGGTGCCCGAGGACTTGGCGCTCCGCGTCTACACCACCCGGCTGCTCGGCAACGAGGCCCGCCTGGTGCAGCACGGCGGCGGCAACACCTCGCTCAAGACGCGCATGACCGACATCGCGGGCGACGAGGTCGAAGTCATGTGCGTCAAGGGCTCGGGCTGGGACATGGGGGCGATCGAGCCGGCGGGGCTGCCGGCGGTGCGCCTCGAGCCGCTGCGCCGCCTGGCCAATCTCGACCGGCTGGCGGACGAGGACATGGTCAACGCCCAGCGCGGCGCGCTGCTGGACAGCGCCGCGCCCAACCCGTCGGTGGAAACGCTGCTGCATGCCTTCTTGCCCCACGCGTACATCGATCATACGCACGCCAATGCGGTGCTGGCGCTGACCGACCAGGCGAACGGGCCTGAATTGTGCGCCGAGGTCTACGGCGGGCGGCTGGCGCTGGTGCCCTATCTGATGCCGGGTTTCGGGCTGGCCAAATTGGCGCGGAAGGTGTTCGACGGCCATGCGGACTGCGAAGGACTGATCCTGCTGAAGCACGGCGTTTTCAGCTTCGGCGCCAGCGCCTTCGAGGCCTATGAACGCATGATCGAGTTCGCGACCCTGGCGGAAAAGCGCCTGACGCGGGGACGGCGCCCGTTCGTCGCCGGCGCTGAACCGCCGCCCGGCATCGCGCCGGCGGCGGAGGTGGCGCCCATCCTGCGCGGCCTGGTGGCGGACAATGCGGGCGGCAGGCAAGGCTGGCGGCGCCTGATTTTCGCCTATCGCCGCAAGCCGGAGATACTCGATTTCATCCACGGGCGCGACGTCGGCCGCTACGCCTCGGCGGGTGTTGTCACCCCCGACCATGTCATTCGCACCAAGGCCATGCCGCTGGTGCTGCCGGCGCCGCAAGCGGACAAGCTCGATGACTTCCGCGCCGCCGCCAAGTCCGCGGTGGAGGCTTATGCCGAGAGCTACCGGAAATATTTCGCCCGCCACAACGCCAAGTCGGCGCCGCCGAAAAAGCCGCTCGATCCGCTGCCGCGGGTGATCCTGGTGGCGGGGGTGGGCATGTTCGGCCTCGGCAAATCGGCGAAGGACGCGGGAATCGCCGCCGACGTGGCGGAAACCGCCATCGACGTGATCGGGGACGCGGAGGCGATCGGGCGCTTCGAAAGCATCCCCGAACGCGACATCTTCGAGGTCGAATATTGGTCGCTGGAGCAGGCGAAACTCGGCAAGGGGGCAGAGAAGCCGCTGGCGCGCCAGGTGATGGCGGTGACCGGCGGCGCCGGGGCGATCGGCGCGGCGTGCGCGCGCGCCTTTGCCGCCCTTGGCGCCGAGGTGGCGGTGCTCGACCTCGACGGGGCGGCCGCCGCGGCGGTGGCGAAGCCGCTGGGCGGCATCGGGATCGCTTGCGACGTGACCAGGGCCGGCGACGTGGAGCGCGCCTTCGCGCAAATCTGCGAGGCCTTTGGCGGCGTCGATATTGTCGTCTCCAACGCCGGCGCCGCGTGGCAGGGGCGCATCGGCGAGGTGGCGGACGAGGTGCTGCGGCAAAGCTTCGAGCTGAATTTCTTCGCCCACCAATACGTGGCGCAGGCGGCGGTCAAGGTCATGCTGGCGCAAGGAACCGGCGGCTGCCTGTTGTTCAATACCTCGAAACAGGCGGTGAATCCGGGGCCCGATTTCGGACCTTACGGAATCCCCAAGGCGGCGACGCTGTTCCTGTCGCGCCAATACGCGCTGGATTACGGCGCGGCGGGCATCCGCTCCAACGCCGTCAACGCCGACCGCATCCGGTCGGGCTTGCTCACCGACGCCATGATCGCCAACCGCTCGAAGGCGCGGGGCCTGAGCGAGGCGGATTATATGAGCGGCAACCTGCTGCGCCGCGAGGTGACGGCGGAAGACGTGGCGCAAGCCTTCGCCGATCTGGCGCTGGCCGAGAAAACCACCGCCGCCGTGCTGACGGTGGACGGCGGCAACATCGCGGCGGCGTTGCGGTAGCCCACATGGCCCTTCATTTCAGCGAGGCTGAATTCGCCGGGCGCCAGGGCCGCGTGTGCGCGGAATTGAACCGCCGCGGCCTGGCCGGGCTGCTCATGTTCCGGCAGGAAAGCATGTACTACCTGACCGGGTACGACAGCTTCGGCTTCGTGTTCTTCCAGTGCCTTTATCTCGGCGCCGACGGCAAGATGACCTTGCTCACGCGCTCGGCGGACCGGTTGCAGGCCAAGCACACGTCGGTGATCGCCGACATCCGCATCTGGGTCGATGGGCCCGACGCCGAGCCGGCGCGGGAATTGCGCGCCATCGTCGCCGAACAAAACGCGGGCGGGGCAAAGCTCGGCGTCGAATACGACGCCTATGGGCTGACGGCGGCCAATGGCCGCAAGCTGGAAGCGGCGATGGCGGGCTTCGCCACCTTGGCGGACGCGTCCGACCTGGTGAGCCGCTTGCGGGCGGTGAAAAGCGCCGCCGAAATCGTCTATGCGCGGCGGGCGGCGGAACTCGCGGACGCGGCGCTGGACGAAGCCCATCGCCTGGCGGCGCCCGGCGCCTTCGAGGGCGACATCCTGGCCGCCATGCAGGGCGCGATCTTCAAGGGCGACGGCGATTACCCGGCCAACGAGTTCATCATCGGGTCGGGGCGCGACGCGCTTCTGTGCCGCTATTTCTCCGGCCGCCGCCGCCTGGGGGCGGAGGACCAATTGACGCTGGAATTCGCCGGCGCCTACCGCCACTACCACGCGGCGCTGATGCGCACCATTCCCATCGGGCGCGCCAGCCAGCGCCAGCG
>CAZIVY010000307.1:0-5487 GCA_964542505.1 uncultured Rhodospirillaceae bacterium | reverse complement strand
TGGCCAGCAGCGAGTCCTCGCCGCGCACGTCGTCGCCGCTGGCGTCGAGATAAAGCCGGCGGCGGTGAATGGCGCCGAAGCGGCGGCGGTAGCCCTCGTGGCTGGCGTCAAGCCAGATCGAACCGTCGGTTTCCTGGCGCTCGACGCGGGGCAGGGCGAAAACCGCGCCCGGGGGATCGACGTCGATGGCGTTGGTGTCGGCGAGGGTCAAGGTCGAATGGGCGGCGGTGGCCGCCAGGGCCCGCCGCCAGGCCGGACGCGCGTGCCGCGAGGTACCGCAATTCACCACCAGCCGCTCGCCGGCGCTGCTGAACTCGAAGGCCAGAAGTCCGGCAAGGCCGTCGTCCGCCGGAAAGCCGCCGTCGAACAGCAACAGACTGCGGCGCGCCGACAGACGCTCGAAGCGCGACTCGGGCGCGCTGGCGGGCGCGCGGCCCGGCGCTTCCGCCCGCCCCAGGGTGAGGTCGATCGCCGCCGCGCTTTCCTCCTCGCCGCCGTGAAAAACCGCGAGCTTGCCGTCGCCGTGGCGAAAGAAGCGCAACATCGGGGCCATGCGCTCGATGGCGGCGGGCACCGCCGCCGGCACGGGCATGGCGGCGGCTTCGCCCAGGCCGCGCAGCGCCACCAGGTCGCGCAGCACCGCCATGTGGCGCGAGGGATTGCGCGCCACGTGGCCGCCGTCGCCGAGAATCTGGGTTTCGATCTCGCGCTTGAGCCAGGCTTCCGCGCGTCCGCGCCGGCGCTCGTTGGCGCCCAGCGCCAGACCGACGAAGCAAAGGCCGATGGCGACGGTCAGCCGCGCCTCGGCGGTGTCGGCAAGATGGGCGCAGCGCTCCAAATGGCGGGCCTGAACATTGATCGAGCGCAAGAACGCGTCCTGCCAGGCGGGGTCCGTCTTGGCGAGAAGGAAGCGCGCATGGCCGAGCCACGCCATGAGCCGGCGCGCCAGAAGTTCCGGCGCCCAGGCATGGCCATCGAAGCGGCCGTAGCGGTCCACCCAGGCGCCCACCAAAGCGCGGGCGTGACGGATCGCCGCCGGCCCGCCGGCGGCGTGAAAATGACGCAGCCAGGAAAATCCATTCAGTTCCTCGAGCCAGGCGTCGCTTGGCGGCGGCAGGTCGAATGGCGATTGGGCGCCGGCATGGACGTCCTCGCCGGCAAAGCGGTAGCGGCCCTGGAACAGGTGATCGGCCAAATGGGGATCGCCGGGCCAGGGATCGGTGGGGAAGACACTGACGCGGGCGGCGCCGGCGGACCTGAACGCCGGCCGGTATAGCGCGCTAGCATAAAGCCGCTCAGTCAGGCGGCGGGTCAAGCGCCGGCTCATGGGAACGCTGGCGTTCATGTCCCGCGCAACCGCGCCATGTTGGCGGCGTAGGCCCCGGCGCCACCGGCGAAGGTCGCCGTCCCGGCCACCAGCACGTCGGCGCCGGCGTCGATGGCGTCGCGGGCGGTCTCGGCGGTGATGCCCCCATCCACCTCAAGATCGATGGCGCGGCCCGCGCGGTCGATAGCGGCGCGCAGCCGGCGCAGCTTGTCGAGCTGGCTGCGAATGAACTTCTGGCCGCCGAATCCGGGATTGACGCTCATCACCAGCACCAGGTCCACGTCGTCCAGCACCTGCAAGGCGGCCTCGACGGGCGTGCCGGGGTTGAGCGCCACGCCGGCCTTCTTGCCCAGCGACTTTATCAACTGCAACGTGCGGTGGAGATGCGGGCCCGATTCGGGATGGACAGTGATGATGTCGGCGCCGGCGCGGGCGAATTCGGGCACGAACGCGTCCACGGGCGAGATCATCAAGTGCACGTCAAAGATGAGCTGGCTGTGGGGCCTGAGCGCCGCCACGATTCCCGGCCCGATGGTCAAATTGGGCACGAAATGGCCGTCCATGACGTCGATGTGAACATAGTCGGCGCCGGCGCGGCTGACGGCCGCGACCTCCTCGCCCAGGCGGGCGAAATCCGCCGACAGAATCGACGGCGCGATACGAACCGGCCGCTTCATGCGCGTTACCTACCAGCTTCGCCCCAGCTTCGCCAGTGGCGGCCCGCCGCCAAGCCACGGTTGCCAAGTCAGGTTGCCGTCGGCAATACTGGCGTCCATGAGCCACGTTTTTCACCGCGATCCGCGCCAGGCCTATCCCACCGCCATCCGCGGCGAGGGCGTCTACATCTTCGACAGCGAGGGCAAGCGCTATCTGGACGCCATGGGCGGGGCGGCGGTTTCCTGTCTCGGCCACTCCGACCCCGAGGTCGTCGGCGCCATCAAGGCGCAGCTTGACCGCCTGCCCTTCGCTCACACCGCCTTTTTCAGTAGCGAACCGATGGAACAGCTCGCCGAGGCGCTGGCGCGCGAGGCGCCCGCGGGCGTCGACAAGGTCTATTTCGTCTCCGGCGGTTCCGAGGCCATCGAGGCGGCGCTCAAACTGGCGCGGCAGTATTTCGTCGAGAGCGGCCAGCCGAGCCGGCGCCGCTTCATCGCCCGGCGGCAAAGCTATCATGGCAATACGCTGGGCGCGCTGGCGGTGGGCGGCAATCAGTGGCGGCGGCGGCCGTTCGCTCCGCTGCTGATCGAAACCTCGCACATCGCGCCCTGCTACGCCTATCGCGGCCGCCACGACGGCGAAAGCGAAGCCGATTATGGCGAGCGGGTGGCGGACGAACTGGAAAGCGAAATCCAGCGCCTGGGACCCGAAACGGTGATCGCCTTCGTGGCGGAAACGGTGGTCGGCGCGACCTTGGGCGCGGTGCCGCCGGTTGCAGGTTATTTTCGCCGCATCCGCGAGATATGCAACCGCCACGGCGTGCTGCTGATTCTCGACGAGGTGATGTGCGGCATGGGGCGCACCGGCTCGCTTTACGCCTGCGCCGAGGAAGGCGTCGTGCCCGACATGATCGCCATCGCCAAGGGCATGGGCGCGGGGTTCCAGCCCATCGGCGCGCTCATGGTCCATCGCCGCGTCTACGACGCGGTTGTCGGGGGATCGGGTTTCTTCCAGCACGGCCACACCTATATGGGCCATGCCGCCGCGGCCGCGGGGGCGCTGGCGGTGCAGCGCGCGGTGCGCGAGCGCGGCCTGCTGGCGCGCGTGCGCCAGCGCGGGGCGCAACTCGATCAGCGCTTGCGGGCGCGCTTCGGCAATCACCCGCATGTGGGCGACATTCGCGGCCGCGGCCTTTTTTTCGGCGTCGAGCTGGTCGCCGACCGGTTGACGAAACAGCCTTTCGATCCGGCGCTCAAGCTGCATGCGCGCATCAAGCGCCAGGCCATGGCCGAGGGATTGATCTGCTATCCCATGGGCGGAACATTGGATGGCGTGCAGGGCGATCATGTCCTGCTGGCGCCGCCATTCGTGGTCGAGGAAAATCATCTCGACGAAGCCGTGGACAAATTGGGGCGCGCGTTGACCGCGGCGATGACGGAGATACGAGCCGCCGCGTGAGCGCAAAAGCTGGCCGGGCGCGCCGGTATTGGTGTAGCCTGGATCGAACTTGGCAGGAAAACAGGAGATCATCATGCGGCATTTCGTCGTTGCTGGCGTCATCGGGTGCGCCGTCCTGGCGGGCGGCATCGGCGGCGGTCCGGCCGTGGCGCAGCAAAAATTCATCACCATCGGGACCGGCGGCGTCACCGGCGTCTATTACGCGGTGGGCGGCGCCATCTGCCGCCTGGTCAACAAGGATCGCAAACAACACGGCATCCGCTGTTCGGTCGAGTCGACCGGCGGCTCGGTTTTCAACATCAACACCATCCGCGCCGGCGAGCTCGATTTCGGCATGACGCAGTCGGACTGGCAGTTCCATGCCAGCAAGGGCACCAGCGCGTTCAAGGACGCCGGGGCTTATGGCGACCTGCGCGCGGTGTTTTCGGTCCATCCCGAACCCTTCACCGTGCTGGCGCGCAAGGAAGCGAACATCAAGACCTTCGCCGACTTCAAGGGCAAGCGCTTCAACGTCGGCAATCCGGGGTCGGGCACGCGGGCGTCGATGGAGGAACTGCTCGGCGCCATGGGCTGGAAGATCGGCGATTTCTCGCTGGCCTCGGAATTGAAGGCCGACGAACACGGCCCGGCGCTTTGCGACAACAAGATCGACGGCTTCTATTACGGCGTCGGTCATCCGTCGGCGAACATCCAGGACCCGACCACGACCTGCGGCGCGAAACTCGTTTCCCTGACCGGGCCGGCCATCGACAAGCTGGTCAAAGACAACCCGTTCTACGCCAAGGCGACAATTCCGGGCGGGCTTTACGCCGCCAATCCGGAGGCGACGAATACCTATGGCGTGATGGCGACCCTGGTGGCGTCGGCGAAGACGCCGGACGACGTGGTCTATCAATTGGTCAAGGCCACGTTCGACAATTTCGACGAGTTCAAGAAGTTGCACCCGGCGTTCGCCGTGCTGGAGCCGAAGGCGATGGTCACCAACGGCAACTCGGCCCCGCTGCATGGCGGCGCGGCGCGCTACTTCAAGGAAAAAGGCTTGATGTAGCCGCACTCAACGTCGCGGTGCCGGGTTGGGCGGCGACAAGCGACCGCTACCGAGCGCCGACGTACTTGACATGGCGGTGGCCGCCGATACCGGCGGCCGCCGCTTGTCGGGGCCGGTGGAACGGCTGGTGCTGGCGGTCGCCGTCGCCTGGTCGCTGTTCCAATTGTGGTACGCCTCGCCGCTGCCCTTTCAGTTCGGCGTCCTGATCCTGAACGACACCGAGGCGAGGGCGATCCATCTCGCCTTCGCCATTTTTCTCGCCTTCATCGCCTACCCGGCGAGCAAGCGGAGCGCGCGCGATCGGGTGCCGCTTCTGGATTGGGCGCTGGCCGCGGCGGGCGCTTTCGCCGCCGCCTCTATTTTCATTTTCTACAAGCAACTGGCCGGGCGTCCGGGGCAGCCGCTGGGCATCGATTTGGCCGTCGCCACCGTCGGCATGGTGGCGCTGCTGGAAGCGACCCGGCGCTCGCTGGGGCCGCCGCTGGTGGTGGTCGCCATCGTCTTCCTGGCCTACACCTTCCTCGGGCCGATGATGCCGGAAGTGATCCAGCACAAGGGCGCCTCGCTGACGCGGCTGCTGTTGCACCAATGGCTGACCACGGAAGGCGTGTTCGGCGTGGCGCTGGGCGTATCGGCGGGCTTCGTGTTCCTGTTCGTGCTCTTCGGCTCGCTGCTCGAACAAGCGGGCGGCGGCAACTACATGATGCAGGTGTCGTTCGCGCTGCTCGGGCATTTGCGCGGTGGGCCGGCCAAGGTCGCGGTGGTGTCCTCGGCGCTGAACGGGGTGATTTCCGGATCCTCGATATCCAATGTCGTGTCCGGCGGCATCTTCACCATCCCGATGATGAAGCGGTCCGGCCTCAGCGGGGTCAAGGCCGGGGCCATCGAAACCGCGTCCTCGGTCAACGGCCAGCTCATGCCGCCGGTGATGGGCGCGGCGGCTTTCCTGATGGTCGAATATGTGGGCATTCCCTACGCCCAGATCGTCAAGCACGCT
>CAZIVY010000306.1:0-2299 GCA_964542505.1 uncultured Rhodospirillaceae bacterium | reverse complement strand
GCAGCGCCTTGACGCCCTGTTGCAGGCTTTCGATGCCGAAAGTTCCGCCGTCGGACAGATTGGCGAAACGCTGCACCGCGTAGATCAAGGCGCGGGCGGCGTCGGCTTCGCTCAATCCGCCGGGATCGAGCGCCATGGTCGAGGCGCGCATGTTGACGCCCAACCCTTGCGGGTCGGCGGCCTGGGTCAGCGATTCGAGAGCCTTTCGCAGGTGGTTTTCGTCGATGGGCGACTGGTGCAGCACGCCGTAACGCCCGTCGGCCACCTGGGCCGCCATTTCCACGTCGGGGCCGCCGGCGCGCAGCCGCCGCCCGATGGCGGCGTCGAGCCCCGCGCCCACTTCGTTCGAGACGCGCTGGCGCAAGGCGCCGAGGCCGTCAAGCGCCACAAAGGTCAGCTTGTAGCCGGCGTCCGGCTTGGCGCCCACGCGGTGGGTGGCGAAGGCGGCGAATTCCTCTTTCGCCATGAGTCCCGTGCGCGCGTCCACCGCGCCCGGTTTGCCGCCGCTGGCGGCCGGGCCCGGCGGCTCGCGCGACCACACCGGCGGCGCCGCCAGGCTGAAGGTCAGATAGAAACTGCCGTTACCTTCGGGCAGGCGGCAAATCCCCAGCACCGCCACCGGACCGCCGGCATCGCCAAGGCGCACTTGAAAGGGAACGACGCGGCCACCGCGCTCGCCAAGGGAGGCGTCCGCCACGCTTACTTCCGCCGCCACCGAGCCGCGGTCCTCGGGCGCCAACAACTGGTAAAGCGACGTGCCGATGAGCGCCTGGTCGCCTTTGCCGGTCAGTTGCTGAGCGGCGCCGGAGGCGAAGAGGATGCGCCCGTCGCGGGCGACCTCGAGCAGCAAATCCGCCGCCGCGAACGCGAACGCGACGTAGCGGTCCCGTTCGGCGCGAACGGCCGGCGATGCGATAGGAACAACTTCCATTGATGCGGCGGCTAGCGAGCCCCCTCGGCCGGCGGACGACCGCGCCATAATGGGCGCGCTTGGCTAAGGAAACTTTAACGGTGTTTTAGTACCCGCCATCGCCGATCGCGCCCCGCGCGCCTTGCGCGCTGTTATATATTGGCGGCAATGCCGCCAAGGGCGCGGACCATGAATGAAGGGTACAAACCTATTGAATCCGTACCGACTTTCGCGACTTCGCGAGTGGCGTGTTGCGACCCGCGAAGTCGCGAAAGTCGGTACTAGGGCCTGGCAGTACCTGGGTAGGGCGGCGGTAGGGCGGCGCCCGAGGTGGAATCGAGACGGGCGGACCGCTGGGGGAACGGCCCGCCCGCTCGTGGTCTGGCGCCGTCCCTCCGGACATCAAACCCGGGGGGGACCCTGGAGTTCAAGTCCGTTCGCTACGGCGCCGCCATGACCTGTTGCGACGCCAATCATATGATCCCAGCCGCCACCTTCCAATCGTTCTAAAGGCGACAGAGTGGGTCTTTTGGGTAGGGTCGCGGTTACAGCCAGCGGCGCACACTTGCCTTGTAGCGGCGGTAGTCGTCGCCGAACCGTCGTTCGAGGTAGCGTTCCTCGCGGGCGACGACGCCGTAGCGCATAACGGCCAGGACCGGCGCCAGCAACGCCAGAAGCCAGGCGTTATCGAACCCTAGCCCCAAGCCCGCGTAAGCCAGGCTGAGCGCGACATAGATCGGGTTGCGCGAGAAACGGTAGGGACCTTCCACCACCAGCGCCGTGGTGGGCCGCCAAGTGGGAATGGGCGTGCCGGCGCGCGAGAAGCGCAGCATCGCCCAGGCGGCCAGCAGACCGCCGGCGGTAAACAGCACGGCGCCCACCGGCCAGCGCCAGGTGCGCGTGACATCGCCTGGCCAAAGCGGCAGCGGCGCCAGCCAGTTCAGAGCTAGCCCAAGGGCGAGCCCTGCGCCGTAGATCAGCGGCGGCGGCGCGATGACGCCCGAGCTGTCCTTGCTGGCGGTTCCCATGCGGTGGATCAATTGGCGCGGCGCGGCAGCGGCCGGTAGCGGCCCTCTTCCAGCTCGCCGAAAAACTTGCCCACGTCGGGATGGCGCACCGGCTTGCCGCTGTCGTCGGGCAGGAGATTCTGCTCGGACACATAGGCGACATAGGTGGTTTCGGCGTTCTCGGCCAGCAGGTGATAGAAGGGCTGATCCTTGCGCGGGCGGATTTCCGGTGGGATCGCCAGCCACCATTCCTCGGTGTTATTGAACACCGGATCGACGTCGAAAATGACGCCGCGAAAAGGAAAAAGCCGGTGGCGCACGACTTGGCCGATGCGGAACTTGGCGGTGCGGTCGGTGGGGGGCATGGGTGCTCGATCTATTC
>CAZIVY010000305.1:0-5908 GCA_964542505.1 uncultured Rhodospirillaceae bacterium | reverse complement strand
CCCTCGAAATAGGGGGTGTCCTTCTCCCACTCCTTGAACTCGGTCTTTTCGGCGGCGATCAGCGCGGCGACGAAGGCCAGATATTGCTCGCGGTCGAGGGGACAGTTGATGTAGTCCGCGCCGCCGCCGCCGGGGCCGGCCTTGTCGTAGCGCGACTGGAACCAGGCGCGGCCGAAATCGATCGATTCCTTGTGAACGATGGGCGCGATGGCGTCGAAGAAGGCCAATGAATCGGCGCCGCTCACCTGCCTGATGGCGCCGGCCAGCGCCGGCGAGGTGAGGGGGCCGGTGGCGACAATGACGCTGTCCCATTCGTCGGGCGGCAGGCCCGCCACCTCGCCGCGCTCGACGCGCACCAAGGGCTCGGCCATGAGCGCCGCCTCGACGGCGGCGGCAAACCCCGCGCGGTCCACCGCCAGCGCCGCGCCCGCCGGCACCTTGTGGGCGTCGGCGGCGCGCAGGATGAGCGAGTTGCAGCGCCGCATCTCGGCGTGCAGCAGGCCGACGGCGTTGCGCTCGGCGTCGTCGGAGCGGAAGGAATTGGAGCAGACGAGTTCGGCCAGGCTGGCCGTGACATGGGCCTCGGTCCCGCGCGTGGGGCGCATTTCGTGCAGCACCACGGGCACGCCGGCGCGCGCGATCTGCCACGCGGCTTCCGAACCCGCCAGCCCGCCGCCGATGACGTGGATGGGATTGTGCTGCACGATGCTCACCGACCTACAAAAACTCCCGAAATTCTTCGACGGTCAGGCCGGCCTGTCGAATGATATTGCGCAACGTCCCAGGTTTCAGGTCCTTCGCGCCGTGGAAAGGGACCGTGACCGCGCGGGCCGGATCGCCAGGGTGAGCGAGTATGTAGTGGCTGCCGCGCACCCGATCAACGATGAATCCAGCCCGTTGCGGCGCCGAGAGCACCTGCCGCGCCCTGGCGACCGGCAGATGCGAACTCATGCGACAACGGTAACCTTGCGCAGTTGCGGCAACGCGTCCACCGGGATTGGCAATCCGTTGTCCCGCCGGTATTCGAGAACCGCGCGGATTGCTTCCTCCGCCATCTGGAGCGCTTCGGCCTCGGTCTCTCCCTCGGTGACGACCTCGGGAAGGGCGGGGACAGAAACCGTAAATCCGCCACCCGGCTGCGGCTCCAAAACAACGGTAAAGATGGCATGCATTAGCCGCCTTTCCGCCGCGCCACCAGCATCGCCTTCAGCCAGCGCGAGAGAACCTCGCCGTGGCCGTCCAAGCGAGATTGCAATTTCGCCGCCAGCTTTTCGTTGTAAACGTGCGCCGCCAAGTTCCGATCATTCGCCATTTCCAATGCTACGACCGTGTCGTCCGTCGAAAGCCAACCCATCTCGCGCACCGAGCGGATAACCGCCTTTGGCGAAGCCGCGCTTACCCCCTGTTGTTCGGCAAGGAGAAGCTGCGCCGCTTTCCATATGGCCTCGAAGGTGTAGGTAAAGCGCAGGATCGCGACATCGCGCGCGGCCACCTCTGGCAGGCGCAAACTCTCGACTTCCAGGAACGTCGCCAGGGCGCGTTCCGCCGCCGCCAGACGGTCGTTCAACCCTGCCATTTGATTCCCGTCGCCTTGACGCGCGCGCGAAACGCTTCTTCGGTCGCGGCGAGGTCCACGACATCGACGCGATAGGGCACCGTGCTTTCCTCCAGCGCCTCGACGAGGTCCGAGAAAAAAGCCGGCGGCAGTGGCCCTTTCGCTTCGATGGCGATATCCACGTCGCTATAGTCGCGGGCCTTCCCGCTCGCCCTTGACCCGAACAAATATACGGCCACCGGCAGGCTCGCCGTGCGCGCCAGCACGATAGCGCGAACTTGATCGACGTACTTGTCGGCAAGCTGTGTCATTGAAGCGAGTTTAACCAGCGTTCGGGCGGACAGCCACAAGCTTCAAGCGCGTTGAAGCGCGGGTTGGGGGCGGGCGCGGCCAAGATAGCGCCGGAGGTACTGCCCGGTGTAGCTCTCGGCGACGCGCGCCACCTCCTCGGGCGTTCCTGTAGCGACAACACGCCCGCCGCCATCGCCGCCTTCGGGGCCGAGGTCGACAACCCAGTCGGCGGTCTTGATGACCTCGAGGTTGTGCTCGATCACCACCACGGTGTTGCCGGCATCCACCAGAGTGTGCAGCACGTGGAGGAGCTTGCGCACGTCCTCGAAATGGAGCCCGGTGGTGGGCTCGTCGAGGATGTAAAGGGTTCGCCCGGTGGCGCGGCGCGACAGCTCCTTGGCCAGCTTGACGCGCTGCGCCTCGCCGCCCGAAAGGGTGGTCGCCGCCTGCCCTACCTTGACGTAGCCGAGGCCAACCTCCTGCAGGGTCGTCAGCCTTTCGCGCACCGCCGGCACGGCCTTGAAAAAGTCGAGTCCGTCGTCAACCGTCATCTCAAGAACGTCGGCTATGGACTTGTCCTTGAATCGGATTTCCAGCGTCTCGCGGTTGTAGCGATGGCCCTTGCACTCGTCGCACTGGACGTAGACGTCGGGCAGGAAGTGCATTTCGATCTTGATCAGCCCGTCGCCCTGGCAGGCCTCGCAACGGCCGCCCTTGACGTTGAAGGAAAAGCGCCCCGGCAGGTAGCCGCGCGTCTTCGCCTCGGGGAGGCCGGCGAACCAGTCGCGGATGGGCGAGAAGGCGCCGGTATAGGTGGCCGGGTTCGAGCGCGGGGTGCGGCCGATGGGCGACTGGTCGATGTCGATGATCTTGTCCAGCCATTCGACGCCGTCGATGCGCTCATGCGCCGCCGGCACGTCGCGGCTGTTGTTCAGGCGCCGCGCCACCGCCTTGTAGAGCGTCTCGACGATCAAGGTCGATTTGCCCCCGCCCGACACCCCGGTAATGGCGGTGAAGAGGCCGATGGGCACGCTGACGGTAAGGTTGCGCAAGTTGTTCCCGGTGGCGCCCACCACCGTCAGTTGACGCACCCGCTCCCCCTTGCGGCGGCGGGCGGGGATGGCGATTTCGCGCCGCCCGCTCAAATACTGCCCGGTGAGCGAGTCGGGCGCGGCGATGACCTCGTCTGGGGTGCCTTGGGCGACGACGCGGCCGCCATGGACGCCGGCCGCCGGCCCCATGTCCACCACATAGTCGGCGGCGCGGATGGCCTCCTCGTCATGTTCCACCACCAGCACGGTGTTGCCCAGGTCGCGCAGCCGGATCAGCGTTTGCAGCAGGCGCGCATTGTCGCGCTGATGCAGTCCGATGGACGGCTCGTCGAGGACATAAAGCACGCCGCTGAGGCCCGACCCGATCTGGGAGGCGAGGCGGATGCGCTGACTCTCGCCGCCGGAAAGCGTTCCGGAATTGCGCGATAGCGTCAGATATTCAAGTCCTACATTATCCAGGAAACCGAGGCGCTCATTGATTTCCTTCAGGATGCGCTGGGCGATTTCGCGTTCTTTGGGCTTGAGCTTGGCGTCGAGGCCCGTGAACCAATGGCGGGCCGACTGGATCGATAGTTCCGCCACCTCGCCCACATGCTTGCCGGCGATCTTGACCGCCAGCGCCTCGGGCTTCAGCCGGTGGCCGCGGCATGATTCGCAGGGGGCGGCGGATTGAAAACGCTCAACCTCTTCGCGGACCCACGCGGATTCGGTCTCGCGCCAGCGCTTTTCCATATTGGGAATAACGCCTTCGAAGGGCTTCTTCACCGTGTAGGTGCGCAGGCCGTCGTCATAGCCAAAAGCCACCGCTTCATCGCCGGTGCCAAAAAGGATCAGCTTGTGGACCTTCTCCGAGAGTTCCTTCCACGGGTGGGTGGTGGAAAACTTGTAGTGCCGCGCCAGGCTGTCGAGCGTTTGCCCGTAATAGGGGGAGGTGGATTTGGCCCAGGGAGCTATGGCCCCGGTGCGGAGCGTCAGATCCTCGTCTGGCACCACCAGGGCGGGATCGAAGTACTGCTTGGTTCCCAGACCGTCGCAGGTGGGACAAGCACCGAAGGGGTTGTTGAACGAAAAGAGGCGCGGCTCGATCTCCTCGATGGTGAAGCCGGAAACCGGGCAGGCGAACTTGGCGGAGAACAAAGTGCGCTCGCCGGAGGTCGCGTTTTCGGCCACCACAATGCCGTCGGAAAGCTTCAGCGCCGTCTCAAGCGAGTCGGCTAACCTATTGCCAAGATTGGGGCGTACGACAATGCGATCAACGACAACGTCGATGTCGTGCTTGACCTTTTTGTTCAGCGCCGGCACGTCGCCAATTTCATGCAGTTTGCCGTCCACCTTGACGCGCTGAAAGCCGCGTTTCTGCAGATCGCTCAATTCCTTGCGGTACTCGCCTTTGCGCCCGCGCACCAAGGGGGCGAGCAGGTACAACTTCGTGCCCTCGGCCATGGCCAGGATGCGGTCCACCATCTGGCTGACGGTCTGACTTTCGATGGGAAGGCCGGTGGCCGGCGAAAAGGGGACGCCGACGCGGGCGTAAAGCAGGCGCAGATAGTCGTAGATCTCGGTGACCGTGCCGACGGTGGAGCGGGGATTGCGCGAGGTGGTTTTCTGCTCGATGGCGATGGCGGGGCTCAAGCCGTCGATGTGGTCCACGTCGGGCTTTTGCATCAGTTCGAGGAACTGGCGGGCATAGGCCGACAGGCTTTCCACATAGCGGCGCTGGCCCTCGGCGTAGATGGTGTCGAAGGCGAGGGACGACTTGCCCGATCCCGAGAGCCCGGTGAGCACCACCAGCCGGTCGCGCGGCAGGTCGATGTCGACGTTCTTGAGATTGTGCTCGCGGGCGCCGCGGACGGCGATGACTTTGTGCATGGGGACCAAAAATGAAAGGGGACGACTATAGCCCCTCGACCCACATAGGGACCAGGGCGAACCTGGAGCGCCGGGCTATTATTCGGTCGCGTTGACGGGGGCAGGCCGGAGTGATCTGATGACGTCCGCGGGGGGATGTGGCGCGGCGTACAGCCGCTTTGCCATCGCCAGCACGATAGATGGTTGTTTTCGTGCCGACAGCTAGGTTGCTGCGCGGCCGCGTCAGACATCCTCCCCATAACGATAACGCAGGGGGGATTCCATGACACAACTCGTTGCTCTAGCCGTAGCCATTGGCGTACTCGGCGCGGTGGCCACATGGTTCTATCTGACCGTAGGCGGCATCCTGATTTGGGCCGGATTTGTCGCCTGGGCCTGCTTCTTCCATAGCGGCGGAGACACCGCGGCATTGAAGAAGACGATCATCAACAACATTTTCGGCGTCGTCTGCGGCTGGGGCGCCGCAGTGCTGATTCTCGCCGTGAAAATGCCGCTGCCGCTGCCGGTATGGGCGGGTATCGCCGTCGGCATCGCCGCCTTCATCCTGGTCATGGCCGCGCACAACGAGATGCTGAGCACGATCCCGGCGGGCGTGTACGGGTTCGGCTGCACGTTCGCGTACCTGCTGCAGACGCCAAAAATGCTGGACTTGTCCAAGCTGCTGGCGCCGAGCATGGAAAACGCCTTGATCGTGGTGCCGATTTCCATGGCCATCGGGGCGGGGTTCGGGTTTGCCTCGGGCAAGCTTGGGGCAATGTTGAAAAGCAAATAGCGTCCTTGCCGCCACGGCCGTAACGGCTCTTGCCCCTGGCTAAGGGCCGTTACGGATTGGCTGGTGCGCGCGGACGTTTGACGGCTGTATGATGGGCGTGGCGTCGCCGGCGCGGCGAACGCCAAGGGTCGATTTGTACCAACTACGGGCCGGGAGGCCAGGGACTAGAACATGGCAGGGAGCGTCAACAAGGTCATTCTTATCGGCAATCTCGGGCGCGACCCCGAGGTGCGCAGCCTGCAAAACGGCGGCGAAGTGGCGAACCTGTCGGTCGCCACCAGCGAGAGTTGGCGCGACAAGGAGTCCGGCGAACGGCGCGAGAAAACCGAATGGCACCGGGTCGTCATCTTCAACGAGAATTTGCTCAAG
>CAZIVY010000304.1:0-11387 GCA_964542505.1 uncultured Rhodospirillaceae bacterium | reverse complement strand
GCGTTCAGGCGGTCTTCTGTTCCTGGGCGCCCAGTTCGCGCGTCATCTGTTCGCGCATGAGGAATTTCTGCGCCTTGCCGGTGACCGTCATGGGGAAGGCGTCGACGAAGCGCACGTAGCGCGGAATCTTGTAGTGCGCGATCTGGCCGCGGCAGAAGGCGCGGATCTCGTCCTCGGTGGATTGTTCCCCCGGACGCAAGCGGATCCAGGCGCACAATTCCTCGCCGAATTTGGAGTCGGGGACGCCGAAGACCTGCACGTCCTGGACCTTCGGATGGCGGTAGAGGAACTCCTCGATTTCGCGCGGGTAAATGTTCTCGCCGCCGCGGATGACCATGTCCTTGAGGCGGCCGACGATGTTGCAGAAGCCCTCGCCGTCGATGGTGGCGAGGTCGCCGGTGTGCATCCAGCGCGCGGCGTCGATGGCCTCGCGGCTGCGGGCCTCGTCGCCCCAATAACCGAGCATGACCGAATAGCCCCGCGTCAAAAGCTCGCCCGCCACGCCGCGCGGCACGATGCGCCCGCCGCCGTCGACGATCTTGACCTCGATGTGGGGCTGGATGCGGCCGACGGTGGACACCCGCCGTTCGACCGAATCCCCGGTTGAGCTTTGGAAGCTCACCGGCGAGGTTTCGGTCATGCCATAGGCGATGGTGACCTCGCGCATGTTCATGCGCTCGATGACGCGCTTCATCACCTCGATGGGGCAGGGGGCGCCGGCCATGATGCCGGTACGGAGCGTGGAGAGGTCGTGGCGGGAAAAATCGGGGTGATCGAGCATGGCGATGAACATGGTGGGCACGCCGTGCAGCGCGGTGCAGCGCTCGGCGGCGACCGTCGCCAGCACCGAGACGGGGTCGAAACCCTCGTCGGGGTAGACCATCGCCGCGCCATGGGTGACGCAGGCGAGATTGCCCAGCACCATACCGAAGCAGTGATAAAGCGGCACCGGAATGCACAGGCGGTCGCGCTCGGTGAACTTCATCGCCTCGCCGATGAAGTAGCCGTTGTTGAGGATGTTGTGGTGGGTGAGGGTCGCGCCCTTGGGAAATCCGGTGGTGCCGGAGGTGAACTGGATGTTGATTGGATCGTCGAACTGCAGTTGCTGGCCGAGTACCCGCAGGCGCTCGCGCTCCGTCTCGCCGCCGCGCCTGGCGACGTCGTCGAAATCAAGCATGCCGGGCGATGATTCGCCGCCGAGAAGGATCAGCGTCCGCAGATCGGGCAGGCGCTTGGCCCGAAGCTCGCCGGGCGCGGCGCCATCGAGCTCGGGCGCCAATTCGCGCACCATGGCCACGTAGTCGCTCGACTTGAAGCGTGGCGAAAGGACCAGGGCCTTGGCGCCCACCTTTTTCAGCGCGTATTCGAGCTCGGTGAGGCGGTAGGCGGGGTTGATGTTAACCAGAATCAAGCCGGCCTTGGCGGTGGCGAACTGGGTGAGCACCCATTCGGCGCGGTTCTGCGACCAGATGCCGATGCGGTCGCCGGGTTCGAGGCCGAGGGCCAGCAACCCGGCGGCGAGCTCATCCACGCGCCGCTTCAGCTCGCCGTAGGTCCAGCGGATGTTCTGGTGGCGGACGACCAGCGCCTCGCGGTCGCCCCAGCGCGCCGCCGCGCCGTCGAAGAAATCGCCGATGGTTTCGCCCAGCAGCGGCACGCCGCTGGCGCCGTGGACGTAACTCAAGTCCCGGTTGTTCATCGGCGTTCCCTTCCGATCCTCCGGAATTAACGATCGCGTCGCCGCAGTTTACATGCTGTCGCCCCGCCGTTACAGGCGTCCGCGCCCGGTAACCACGTGGCGGGCCGATTTCCGCCCGCGCGGCAAGTGGTCCAGGTCGTGCAATGCGGAGTGAGCACGAACGCGCCAGCGTTCGCGACCGATTCTATGGCAGGCGACGAAAGTTAAGCACGCCATGATCCTATCCAGGGCTTCGTCCCGCAAGAATGGCCGGCACGGCGGTCTGTTCGCCGATGCGGTGGCCACCATTCAGCGCGCCTTCCTGACCGTGGGCGTCTACAGCCTGGCTATCAACCTGTTGTCGCTGGCGCTCGTTTTCTTCGCTCTCGGCATCATCGACCGGGCGGGAATGATCGGGATAGACGGCGGCTTGGGCCGCATCGCCTTGGTTACCGGCATCGCCGTGGTCGCCCTGGTGGGTTTCGACGCGCTGCGCCAGATGGCGCTGCTGCGCGCCGGCGTCTGGATCGAGCGGCGGCTGGGCGGCCCATTGCTCGCCGGGCACATGGCTCAAGCGACCAGTCAACGCGGCAGTCCGTGCGTCGATAGCTTGCGCGACCTGGCGGCCATGCGTCTCTTCCTCGCCGGGCCTTCGGCGGCGCCGCTGTTCGACGCGCCTTGGGCGCCCATTTTCGTCATTGCGGTCTTCTGGCTGCATCCGTTGCTGGGCGCGGTGGCGCTGCTGGGCGCATGCGCGGTCGCGGCGGCGGCGTGGGCGAACGACCGGGTGTGCACGACGCGCCTGGCGTCGGCCGACGTGGCGTCGGCGCGCGCGCGCCGGCACGCCGAGGCGGCATCGCTGAATGCCGAGGTGGCGGAAACCATGGGCATGACGCCCGACCTGGTCCGCCGCTGGTACCGGCACAACTCCGATGCGCTCGGCCTGCACATGGAGGCGGGCACAAAGTCGGTTCTGGTGACCTCCGCCGGCCGTGGCCTGGCGTTCCTGGCGCTCATGGCGCTGGTGGGCACGGGGGGCGCGCTGGTGGCGGCGGACAGCATCAGCGTCGGTACGCTGGTGGCGGCGGCGCTGCTGTTGCAATTCGCCCTGACGCCGGCACAACTGGCGATCGCCGGATGGCGGGCGCTGGCCGATACGCGCAACGCCCTTCGGCGGATCGAGCGGAGTTTCCGCGACGCGCCGGTGCGGCCCGCGGGCGTGGAATTGCCCGAACTCGCGGGCGGGCTGCACGTGGACGAGGTCGCTTTCGCCTATCGCGGTGACAGCGAGCCGATTCTGCGCGGCATCTCGCTGGCGCTGGAGCCGGGAGAGACGCTGGCCATCATCGGCCCGGCGGCGTCCGGCAAGACGACGCTGGCGCGGCTTGTGGCGGGCAGCCTGCGCGCCACATCGGGCCGCGTACGCCTGGACGGCATCGATCTCGGCGAACGAAACGGCGAGGACTTCGGCCAGCACATCGGCTACCTGCCGCAGGACGTGGCGCTGTTCAACGGCAGCGTGCGCGAGAACATCGCGCGCATGGGCGTGGGCGATCCGGCGGCGGTGATCACGGCGGCGCGCGCGGCCGGCGCGCACGAAACGATCCTGCGCCTGCCCAATGGCTACGATACCGAAATCGGCGATTACGGCGTGGCGCTGTCGGGCAGCCAGCGGCGCCTGATCGCGCTGGCGCGCGCCCTTTACGGCGAACCGCGCCTTCTGGTTCTGGACGAAGCCGACGCCGGGCTGGACCTGGCGGGGCGCGAGGGCCTGGTGCAGGCCATCGCCGCGGCCAAGGCGCGCGGGGCCATTGTCGTGGCGGTCGCGGTTTCGCCCACCATCGTCCGCCACGTGGACAAGATTTTAGCTCTCGTCGACGGCCGGGTTCAAATGTTTGGGCCGCGCGACGGGCAGTGGCGGCCGCAGGCCGTCGAGACCGCTCCGGAGCCTCCACGCGGCGGCCCGAAGTGGCGTTGGTTGCGTCGTCGATCCTAGGGATGTGTCATGAAGCATGAAGATATTTCGCGCTCACAAGCGCTCAACCGCTATCTGGTGAAGAACGGCTATGCCGCGGCGCCGCGACGCATACGCATGCGGTTCCTGAATTTCTTCGCCTTGTTCATGATCTCGATGTTGCTGGGCGCTGTCCTGTTGGCGCTGCGCGTCTTGCAGCTCGACTAGGCGCGCGGGGCACTGGCCCCGCCGACGCTTCTGTGATTAGGTGTCGCGCCATGAGCGCGACCGCCCGCGATGCTGCTTGGCGCGCCCTCGCGGCGCATCGGCGCACCATGGCGCCGCGCCATATGCGCGATCTTTTCGCCGCCGATTCCCAGCGCTTCAGCCGTTTTTCCGGCCGCCTCGGCGACCTGCTGGTGGACTACTCGAAACATCGAATCACCGCCGAGACGCTATCCTTGCTCATCGATCTGGCGGAAGCGGCGGGCGTGCCGCGATGGACCGAGCGCATGTTCGCCGGCGAGCCCATCAACGCCACCGAAGGGCGGCCGGTCCTGCACACGGCGCTGCGCAACCGCGCCGGCACCCCCGTGCGGGTGGACGGCGCCGACGTCATGGCCCGCGTCGACGCGGAACTGGCGCGCATGGGGACATTCGCCGAGGCGGTGCGCGCGGGGGATTGGCGCGGGCACGGGGGCGAGCCCATTCGCGCGGTGGTGAACATCGGCATCGGGGGTTCCGATCTCGGCCCGCGCATGGCGGTGGCGGCGCTGGCGGCCGATAGGCACCCGGACCTCGACATCCGCTTCGTCGCCAATGTGGAGCCCAGCGATCTGGCGGCAGCGCTGGCCGGGCTCGATCCGGGGCGGACGTTGATCGTGGTGGCGTCGAAGACCTTCTCCACCGCCGAAACCATGGCCAATGCCGACGCGGCGCGGGCCTGGTTGTGCGCGGCGTTGGGCGATCCGGCGGCGCTGTCGCGCCACTTGGTGGCGGTGACCGCCCGTCCGGCGGCGGCGCGAGCCTTTGGCGTCGCCCAGGCCAACATCTTCGAGTTCTGGGACTGGGTGGGCGGCCGCTACTCGCTGTGGTCGGCGGTCGGACTGCCGGTGGCGCTGGCGGTGGGCCGGGAGAATTTCATTCGCCTGCTGGAAGGCGCGCACAAGGCGGACCTGCACTTTCGCCAAACGCCGCTCAAGCAAAACCTGCCCGTGATCCTGGCCATGCTCGGCGTCTGGTACATCGATTTCCTCGACGCGCCCATGCATGCGGTGCTGCCCTACGACGAACGCCTGCGTTTCCTGCCCGCCTATCTTCAGCAGGCTGACATGGAGAGCAACGGCAAGTCGGTGGGCCGCGACGGGCGGGCGGTCGAGATGAAGACGGCGCCCATCGTCTGGGGCGGCACCGGCACCAACAGCCAGCACGCCTTTTTCCAGTTGCTGCATCAAGGCACCCACCTGGCGCCAGCGGATTTCATCATCGCCGCGCGGGGCGATCCGCCCGGCGACGAGCGGCATCAGATGCTGATGGCGAATTTCATCGCCCAGTCCGCGGCCTTGATGCGGGGGCGCACCGCCGCCGAGGTGGAACAGGAACTGGCCGCCGCCGGGATGGACGCCGAGGTGGCGGCGAAACAAGTGGCGCACCGCGTTTGCCCTGGCGACCGGCCGAGCACGAGCATCATGTTTCCGCGCCTCGACGCTTTCACGCTGGGCAGCCTGATCGCCCTTTACGAGCACAAGATCTTCGTCCAGGGTGTCGTCTGGGGGCTGTCCTCTTTCGACCAATTCGGGGTGGAACTCGGCAAGCGCATGGCGAGCGGGGTGCTGGACGAAATCCGCGGACACGAGGGAGCGGGCGACTTCGACAGCTCCACTGTTGGCTTGCTCCGCTACTATCGCGATCACGGCGGGACGGCGAAATAGGGAGGCCGGAATGCGCTACACGGTTGTTCGCGCGGCGGCGGCGGCGGCGGCGCTGACGGTGTCGGTTTCAAGCGCCGGCATGGCGCGGGCGGACGAGGCCATCGTCGCCATCAAGGTTCTGTCAGTGGATACCGCGCTCGAACTGGCGCAAAGCGCGCTCGCGGATTGCCGGCGGCGGGGCTATCAGGTGGCGGTGGCGGTGGTCGATCGCTTTGGCGTGACGCAAGTGGTCCTGCGCGACCGCTTCGCCGGGCCGCACACGCCGACGACGGCGGCCGGCAAGGCGTGGACCGCGGTCAGTTTTCGCGCCCACACCAGCGATCTGGTCGCCATCAGCCAGCCTGGCATGCCGCAAAGCGGCATCCGCCATTTGCCGCAGGCGGTGGTCATCGCCGGCGGGAGGATGATCGAGGCCAAAGGCTCGCTTCTCGGGGCCGTTGGCGTCTCGGGCGCGCCGGGCGGCATCGAGGACGACAAATGCGCGCAAGCCGCCATCGAGGCGATGCGCGACAAACTCGAACTGTAGGTTGGGGCGCGCGCTAGCGCTGGACGCCGACCTGCATCAAGGCGGCGAGGAAAGCCGGGTCGCGCTGCCATTTGTCCAGAATGCGCCGGGCATTGTCGGGCAGCAGGCCGTCGAAAAAGCGCTTGAGCTTGGGGGCCGCGGCCTCGTCGAGGCCAAGGTCGCGGCGGGCGTGGCGGGTCATGTGGAAGATGCTCAGGAATACCGCACGGTCGATGCCGAGCGCGCGGCAGACGACGCTGAGCGCCTCGCCGCCGGGCTCGTAGAGGATGCGCCGCATCAGCGTTGGGCGCAGGCCCGCTAGTCTGGCGAAGGCCAATTCGAACAGGGTGGTTTGGCTCTGGCGCAACGACTTGATCAGGAACGTGGGCGACAATTCGCCGGCATCGTAGAGCTTGTTCACCAGGCGTTGCGCCGAATCGGATTGGCGATCGTTTTCGTGGTCCTCCGCCAGCGTGGCGTCGACGGCGGCGGCGATGAGGCGGTCGAGCGCGTCGACGTCGACGGAATAGCGGTCGCCGATGTAGCGGCGCAAGGCCGCCGAGACCCAGAAATACATGCGTTCGGCCAGTGCGCGGGGCAGCTCCGCACGGTGGAGGACCGGCCCCTGCAGGCCATCGTCGAAACGCGAGCGTTGCGCCATCTCGTCCAACAACCGCTCGCCGACGCGCGCCGAGGGGTTGTTCAACATGGCGGCGATGACGTCGCGGTCCTCGCTGTCGGCGAGGGCGCGGCAGACGTCCTCGCCGATGTTGGCGCGAATGGCCACCGCCATGCGGTGCTGCTGCATGCGCTGCTTGACGACCTCGATCAGGTCGACATCCTTCAGCACGTCGCATTCGCGCAGAATGGGGTAGGCGACCTCGATGGCGTCGTTGGCCAGCATCACCGCCAAATCGTGCGGCGCATCCTTGTTCTTGGCCAGTTGCTCGGCCAGCTTCACGCGCACCGCCATTTCGATGTCATGGCTGAGACTGCGCAGAATTTCGATCATCAACCGCCGCTCTTCCTCGGTGAGCGAGCGTCCGCGGCTTTCGAAGAGATCCCAGATATTGCGGTAAAGCGTGGTGCGCCCGGCGGCGCTCTTTTGCCGGGCGAGCTCGAACAAGCGTTCGAGGTCGATCCGCTCGCCAGTGTCGAAGTTTTGATCGCCCATTAGAGCCAATGCGCTCCGTCCTCGGCCAAGCTCGAGGACATCACGGGATGGTTAAAAATCAATGCGCGCCGGGCCCGCGATCCCAGGTGGCCGTTAGTCCCCTTGAAGAAAACACCTGGTCGGGGAAAACCGTCCATGGCGGCGCAAGCGGCGTTGCGTGGGGCCGAGGGGTCAGGAGGCGGCGCCGTTTCTGCCCGCCTGGTCGAGGCCGGCGACATAGGCCAATTGGGCCTCGTTCTCGGCGTTGAGCAGCGAGTCGAGGGGGCGCGCATCGCCCGGCTGCATGCCCTTCAACTGCTCGATGACGCCAAGGCGCAAGGCAAAGCCGAGCAAGCGGTTAGCGACCTCGGCGTCGGTCAGCGCGCCGGCGATGGCGGGGTCGGCCTGGTCGCCACTCAGCGCCGCGAGGTGCTGGCGCGCTTCCTCGGCCAGTCGCGCCATCTTGCCGATGTCCTGGGCCAAAGCGCGCATCATGTTCTCGACTTCGGCGACGACTTTCAGGCGCTCGATCAGGGACTTGCGCAATGCCGCCATGTCGCTGCGGCGGTGGGCGTTGCGGGTCCGGTTCTGAATTTCGTGCAATTCCGCCCGCGCTTTGGTAAGCGCGGGGTGCAAACGGTCAAACTCCGCCCACAGGACCTTGTCGCTGCTATCCGCATGGTCGAGCCGGGACCGCGCGTCGGCATCGCCGCCGGCCGCGGCTTGCGCCAGATTCACGCGTTCGTGGGAACTGGCGTCGATGCGCTGGCGCACCGCGGCCATGCGCGCTTCCAGGTCGGCGACGATCGTTACCCAGTGATCCGGGCTCTTGGACGACGAACTCGCCAGAAGACCTTTGAGCATGCCGTAGCCTGAGGGCAATCGAAGGCGCGCCGCGCGTCTGACGCGCCGGGGAATCGGTAGGCTCGATTCTGACAGCAAAGGGTTAGTAAAACGTTGACTAACTTTGGCGCCAGACTTGGCGTCAAGCCCTTGGTCTAGCTAGACGATTTGGGGTTGGGCTGGCCGATTTGGCGCCACCGGATCGCGGCGCCAAACGGCGGCGGGACGTGGCTCCCCGGGTTCGACTCGAACGAACGACCTAGCGGTTAACAGCCGCTTGCTCTACCAACTGAGCTACCGGGGATCGACCGCGGCGAAACCTAACCTGACACCGTTCAGCCTGCAAGCAGTCGCTAGCCCAACAGGCTTACTTGCCGCCGGCGCAGGTAGCGTGTATGCGCTGAAAAGATGAAAATTCTATCTCGCCACGGCATCAAGCTGCCCCGGGACAGGCGGCTCCGCATAGCGCTCGGCTGGTCGCTGGTTGTTGGCGGCATTGTCGGCTTCTTGCCCATAGTTGGCTTCTGGATGCTGCCGTTGGGCCTGGCGGTGCTGTCGGTGGACCTGCCCTGGGTCAGGCGCCAGCGGCGCAAGCTGGGGGTATGGTGGGGCCGCCGAAAAAACGCCCGGCGCAAGCCCAACGCCCGGTTGGCGATTTAGATCAAACTTACTCCTCGGGCGTCAGCGGGCCCAGCTCCCACGAGCCGTCGGGGCGCATGCACGCATTGCCATAGCCGCTGACCTCGCGGCCGCCGATGACGATCGGAGCCGTGTATTCGCGGCAATATCCGGGGGCCGGGCGGTACGCCACCACGGGCGGTGGCGCCACGACATAGGTGGGGCGTACCGGCGCCTGGTAATAAACCACCGGCGGCGCCTGGTAATAAACCACGGGCGGCGCTTGGTAATAAACCACCGGCGGCGGTGTCACATGCCTGTAGATGTAGCGCTGCTGGTAGTGGCCCCGGCGATCGCCATGGCCGTAGCGGTCATAACCGTTGCCGCCAAAGCCGTAACCGAAGGACGACGTGTAATAGTCCTGCCGGTAGATGACTTGAGGTTGGTGGCCCCTATAGCCGGCGGCGTAGACCGCGTCGGCGCGGTCCAGCGAGCGCCCGAAAGACTGCCCGACGGCCGCGCCGATCAACGTGCCGGCGGCGGTAGAGGCCAGGCGGCCATGGCCCTTGCCGATCTGAGCGCCGAGAACCGCCCCGCCCGCGCCGCCCAGCAGGGCGCCAAACAGATCCTTGTCGCCGGCGCCGGCCGGGGCCGCCAGCATGAGGCCGGCAAGAAGGGCGGGCATCGCTACCGCTGTTTTCATGGCTTCCTTGCTCCGATTCATGGGCTATCGGGCAACCTTAGCTTGGCGGGCAATTATGGCCGGATTCGGGCGTCCGCGGCGGGCCGGCGTGCAACAGACTGTAAAGGGTAATGGCTATACTCCGCCTCGCGCGGCGTCGGTCAGTCGACGCCAGGGAGATCTGCGGTGCGCGAAAAGGAACTGCGCCTGGCGGTGGTGTGCTTCGGCGGCGTGTCGCTCGCCGTGTACATGCATGGCATCAGCAAGGAGCTGCTGAAACTGGTGCGCGCGTCGAAGGCGCTGCACACCGTCAGCGACCGCGTCCTGCGCGCCCAGTCGGCTTTCTTCGACGGGGCCGACCGCGGCGACCCCGAATTCGACACCGAAGCGGTCTATTACGACCTGTTGCGCGAGATCGGCGCCGACGTGGAACTGCGCGTGATCGTCGACGTTATTGCCGGGGCCTCGGCCGGGGGCATCAACGGGGTCATGCTGGCGCGGGCGCTGGCCCACGACCTGCCCATGGGAGGCTTGCGCGAAATGTGGCTCGGCAACGCCGATGTCACGCGGCTCTTGGGCGAGGACGCCCGCGCCCGCAGGTGGAGCAAGTGGATTCTCAAGCCCCTGGTATGGGGGGCGGCGCGCATCGGCCGCTTCCGCGCCGCGCGCGAGGCGGAAGTGCGGCACAAGCTCTCCATGTTCGTGCGCTCGCGCTGGTTCCGTCCGCCCTTCGACGGCTTGCGCATGTCGGAGATGCTGTACGACGCCATCGAGGGCATGGGTTCGCCGCGCGACGCGCAGGCGTCGCTGCTGCCGGTAGGCCACGGGCTGGACCTGTTCGTCACCCTGACGGACTTCTTCGGCTACGAACAGCACGTGCCCATCCATAGCCCGGCCGTGATTCGCGAGCGCGAGCACCGCCACGTGCTGCGCTTCGGCTATCGCCGCTGGCCGAATGGCGAAGTGAACAGCGATTTCCACCCCGACGACGTTCCCGGGCTGACCTTCGCCGCCCGCGCCACCTCGGCGTTTCCGGGCGCGTTTCCGCCGGCGCAGTTGAGCGAGATCGACCGGCTGGCGCAAATGAAAGGCCATGCATGGGAGGGCCGCGCCGCGTTCATCGAACGCGGCTTCGCGCGCTACCGGCACGCCGGGCTCGATCCCATGGCGACGTCCTTCATCGACGGCAGCGTGCTCAACAACAAGCCGTTCGCGGCGGCGATTCGGGCGATCAAGGGGCGTCCCGCCTACCGCCAGGTGGACCGCCGGCTGCTCTATATCGATCCCGACCCCCTCGGCCCGCCGCCGCCGCCGCATGGGCGCCCGCCCGGCTTTTTCGCCACGCTCAAGGGCGCGCTGTCCGATATTCCGCGCAACGAGCCCGTGGCCGACGAATTGGCGTGGGTGGCGGGCTTCAACGAACGCATCCGCCGGTTGGCGGCGGTGATCGACGCGGCGCGCCCGCAGATCGCGCGCCTGGTGAGCGAACTGCCGGAGGCCAATTTCGCCACCTCGCTCGGTCCGGACGCGGTGCGCGCCTGGCGCGGAGCGGCGAACCTGCGCGCGGCGAGCGCGGCGGGCTTCGCCTACGAATCCTATTTGGGATTGAAACTCGCCACGGTGCGCGGCTTCGTGGCGCAGATCGTGCGCGCGCTGTGCGACCTCCCCGAGGATTCGCTGGCGGCGCGCGCCATCGGCGAAATCATCGAGCGTTGGGCGGCGAGGCGCGGCATCGCCTTCGGTGGCGGAGAAACCCGCCGGACCGACGCAACCTCCGGGGCCAGCGCCCCGGCGTGGCTTCGATTCCTGCTCGCCTTCGACGTCGAATTCCGCAAGCGGCGCTTGCATTTCATGATCCGCGGCCAGAATCAGCTCTACCAACTGGTGGACGACCGGGGCAGCGGCGACCGCGCGGCGGCGCTGGTGGATCGGCTGAAACGCGAATTCTACGCCGCGCTCGATTCCTTGCGCCGTTTCGATAACCCGGAATTTTTCGCCGCCGAAACCCGCGCCGCGGCGCGCG
>CAZIVY010000303.1:0-7383 GCA_964542505.1 uncultured Rhodospirillaceae bacterium | reverse complement strand
TATTACCAGCCCGAAGCCTATGTGCCGCGCACCGACACCTATATCGAGAAGGACGCGGCGATCAACGAACAGATCGACCGCATGCGCCACGCCGCCACCCGCTCGCTGTTGGAGCGCGATGACGTGATCATCGTCGCCTCGGTGTCGTGCATCTACGGCATCGGGGCGGTGGAAACCTACGCCGAAATGACGCTGACCGTGGATCGTGGCCAGACCATGGACCGCGCCGCCCTGCTGCGCCGCCTGGTGGAAATCCACTACCGGCGCAACGACGTCGCGTTTGCCCGCGGCAATTTCCGCGTGCGCGGCGACGTGGTGGAGATCTTCCCCTCGCATCTGGAAGACCGCGCCTGGCGGCTGTCGCTGTTCGGCGACGAGATCGAAAGCATCTGGGAGTTCGATCCCCTGACCGGCGCGAAAAGCGCCGATCTCGAATCGATCAAGCTCTACGCCAACAGCCATTACGTGACGCCGAAGCCGACGCTGGCCCAGGCCATCGAGCGCATCAAGATCGAGCTGCGCCAGCGGCTGGAGGAATTCCGCCGCGAAGACCGGCTGCTCGAGGCCCAGCGGCTGGAGCAGCGCACCCAGTTCGATATCGAGATGATGGGCGCCACCGGCTCCTGCGCCGGCATCGAGAACTATTCGCGCTACTTGACCGGGCGCCAGCCCGGCGAACCGCCGCCCACCCTGTTCGAGTATCTGCCCGAGAACGCCATGCTCATCGTCGACGAATCCCACGTCACCGTGCCGCAACTGGGCGGCATGTTTCGCGGCGACTTCCGCCGCAAGGCGACGCTGGCGGAATACGGCTTCCGCCTGCCGTCCTGCATCGACAACCGGCCGCTGCGTTTCGCCGAATGGGAATCCATGCGCCCGCAGACGGTCTATGTCTCGGCGACGCCCGGACCCTGGGAGATGGAGCGCACCGGCGGCGCCTTCGTCGAGCAGGTTATCCGCCCCACCGGCCTCATCGACCCGCCCTGCGAAATCCACCCGGTGGAACACCAGGTGGACGATCTGCTGGCCGAATGCAAGGCGGCGGCGGCCAAGGGGCACCGCGTGCTGGTCACCACCCTGACCAAGCGCATGGCCGAGGACCTGACCGAATACCTGAACGAATCCGGCGTGCGCGTGCGCTATCTGCATTCCGACATCGACACCCTGGAGCGCATCGAGATCCTGCGCGATCTGCGCCTGGGGGTCTTCGACGTGCTGGTGGGGATCAACCTCCTGCGCGAAGGCCTCGACATTCCCGAATGCGCGCTGGTGGCCATTCTCGACGCCGACAAGGAAGGCTTCCTGCGCTCGGAAACCTCGCTCATCCAGACCATCGGCCGCGCGGCGCGAAACCTCGACGGCCGCGTCATCCTTTACGCCGACCGCACCACCCGCAGCATGGAACGCGCTCTGGCCGAAACCGGCCGCCGCCGGCAGAAGCAGACCGCCTACAACATCGAGCACGGAATCACGCCGGAGAGCATCAAGACGAAGATCGGCGACGTCCTGCAATCGGTGTACGCGGCCGATCACTACACCGTCACCACCGGCGACGACGCCACCACCCACCTGATCGGGCACAATTTGCGCCAGCATGTGACCGGGCTCGAACAGCGCATGCACGCCGCCGCCGCCGAGCTCGAATTCGAGGAGGCAGCGCGGCTGCGCGACGAAATTCGCCGCCTGGAGCAAGCGGAGCTGGAAGTCGGCATTGCCACCGGCGGGCCGCAAGGCAATTTGGCCCCCGGCCGTTCAACCCAAGGCCGCGCCGGAACCCGGCGCTTCAAGGGCGGGCGGAACCGCCCATGAAAGGCGCCGCGCTCGTCACCGGCGCCGCGCGCCGCATCGGCCGCGCCATTGCCGCCGATCTGGCCGCTACGGGCTGGGCGGTCGCGGTGCACTGCCGTGCCTCGCGCGACGATGCCCAATCCTTGGTGGCGGAGATCGGCGGACAAGGCGGCCGCGCGGCGGTGGTGACCTGCGACCTGGCCGACGCGGGGGATGTCCAGGAACTGGTGGCGCGCGCCGCCAAAGCCCTTGGGCCCTTGTCGTTGCTGGTCAACAACGCCTCGATTTTCGAGCGCGACACCGCCGCCACCATGACGCCGGAGAGCTTCGACCGCCACCTGGCGGTGAACGTGCGCGCGCCCTTTCTTCTCGCTCAAGCCTTTGCCCGCCAAGTACCCGCCGGGCGCCCGGGCAACATCGTCAACCTGATCGATTCCCGCGTCTGGCGGCTGCAGCCGGAATACACCTCCTACGCCGTCAGCAAGTCCGCGCTGTGGGCGTTGACCCAAATGCTGGCGATGGAATTGGCGCCGGCCATCCGCGTGAACGCCATCGGTCCCGGCCCGGTGCTGCCCAACGCGCGCCAGTCGGCGGCACATTTCGCCCGCCAGTGGGCGGCGACCCCCTTAGGTCGCGGCGCGACGCCCGAGGAAATCGCGAGCGCGGTCCGATATCTCGTCGATGCGCCTGGCGTAACCGGCCAAATGATTGCGCTCGATGGCGGCGAACATCTGCTGTAGCCGAAAAGGCAACCGGCCAATAACCGCTGTCGATTTGTTTTTCGTCTTGGTTGGCCGGGACCGATATTTCAACCGTTAACGCCAGCACTGGCGGTAAGTGTGCACATGGGGCGCCGACACCCGCACGCGCCAACCGTCAGCGAAAGGTCGCCGCCTGATGCCGCGCCGTGATTTTTCACCGGCATGAATAATTCAATGATTCCAATGATTTAATTTCCGCCCAAAAAATAGGCAATGAACGCCTCGTCAAGCGAAAACCTAGGCTTGGCACCCATGCATGAGCAAGCGTCCACAGACTTATCCACAAAAATCGTGGATAGCGTTGGCAACCCAGAAGACTGGCGGGTTTCCGCCGCCTATGCATACGCTGGCGCGTTGACGCCCGCGCCCGCGCGGGCCATATCAGCCCCATGAGAAAGGACGGCGAAGATGCGGTCGCGGACGCCGCGCCGGCGCAGGGCGCAATCGCGGCCGCCGCCGCCGACGGCTTCGCCATCATCCGCGCCGCCCTGGCGACATTGCCAACCACGCCGGGGATTTACCGGATGCTCGACGCGCGCGGCGAGCCGCTTTACGTCGGCAAGGCGCGCAACCTACGCAAGCGTGTCGGCAGTTACACGCAACCGACGCGATTGGACGAGCGCATTTTCCGCATGGTGCGTCTGACCGCGTCGCTGGAAATCACCACCACCGACAGCGAAATCGAAGCCCTGCTGCTGGAAAGCAATCTGATCAAGAAGTTGAAGCCGCGCTTCAACGTCGTTCTGCGCGACGACAAGTCGCTGCCCTACATTCTGATCGCCGGCGATCACCCGTTCGCGCAGATCGCCAAGCATCGCGGCGCCCGCGATCGCCCGGGCGAGTATTTGGGGCCCTTCGCCTCCGCCGGGGCGGTCAATCAAACGCTCGCGGCGCTGGCGCGGGCCTTCCCGCTGCGCAGTTGCGGCGACAGCGAATTCGCCGCCCGCACCCGCCCCTGCCTTCAATTTCAGATCAAGCGCTGCACCGCGCCCTGTGTCGGCCGCATCGATGTCGCGGACTATGAAGCCATCGTGCGCCAGGCGCGCGACTTTCTCGCCGGCCGCCGGCGCGAGTTGCAGGCCGATCTCTCCGCCCGCATGGAGAAGGCGAGCGCGGCCATGGACTACGAGCAGGCCGCCTTCTACCGCGACCGCTTGCGCGCCTTCGCGCAAATCACCGCCAAGCAGGCCATCAACGTCGCCGGCCTGGGCGAGGCCGACGTCATCGCCGCCCATGCCGAAGGGGGCCTGGTTTGCGTGCAGGTGTTCTTCTTTCGCGCCGGCCAGAACCTTGGCAACCGCGCCTATTTTCCCGCCCACGCCCGCGACGTGGCGCTGGACGAGGTGGTGGCGGCCTTCATCGGCCAATTCTACGCCGAGCGCCCGGCGCCGCCGCTGATCCTGGTCAGTCACCGGGTGGGGCGCGCCGATCTTATCGCCGCCGCGCTCGGCCAGAAGGCGGGCCGCAAGGTGGCTATCCGCTGGCCGCAACGGGGATCGAAGCGGGCGATGCTGGACAACGCGCAGGCCAATGCGCGCGAGGGCGTCGCCCGGCGCCTGGCGGAAAGCTCGTCCCAGCAGGAGCTGTTGCGCGCCGTGGCCAAGACCTTCGATCTTTCCGCGCCGCCCGAGCGCATCGAGGTCTACGACAACAGCCACATCCAGGGCTCGGCCCCCACCGGTGGCATGATCGTGGCCGGCCCCGACGGCTTCCGCAAATCGGCCTACCGCCGGTTTCATCTTGGCGACCGCACCGGCGACGATTACGCCATGTTGCGCGAGATGCTGACGCGGCGCTTCGCGCGCTTGCTCAAGGAAGGCGGCGAATGGCCCGATCTGCTGCTCATTGACGGCGGGCGCGGCCATCTTGGCGTCGCCGTCGATGTGCTGCGCGAACTCGATGCCGGCAAGGTGCCGGTGGTCGCCATCGCCAAGGGCCCCGACCGCAACGCCGGCCTTGAGCATTTCTACCTTCCCGGGCGGGCGCCAATCTCGCTCGAACCGCGCCACCCGGTGCTCTATTTTCTTCAGCGGCTGCGCGACGAGGCGCACCGCTTCGCCATTGGCGGCCACCGGGCGCGGCGCTCGCGCGCGGTGTCGCGGTCGATCCTCGACGGCATCCCGGGCGTCGGCGCGGCGCGAAAAAAGGCGCTTTTGCTGCGCTTCGGTTCCGCCCGCGGCGTCGCCTCCGCCGGGCTCGCCGATCTCGAATCCGTGGATGGCGTCAGCCGCGCCATGGCCAAGCGCGTCCATGACTATTTTCGCGGCGGCGGCTGAAAATGCTATGATTGCGCATCTCCCTCAGCGATTGCCGCCATGTTGACCAGCATTCCCAATCTATTGACCCTGTCGCGGATCTTGGTCATTCCTGCGCTTTGCGCCGCCTTTTGGCTGCCGGGGACATGGTCGAATTGGACTTCCCTCGGCATCTTCATCGCCGCCGGGATCACCGATTGGGCCGACGGCCACATGGCGCGGCGTTACGGGCAGCACTCGGAACTCGGTCGCTTCCTCGATCCGGTGGCGGACAAGCTTCTGGTCGCGTCGGCGATTCTCATGCTGGTGGCGGTGGGCCATATCCAGGGCGTGACGGTGCTGGCGGCCGTGGTCATCCTGTGCCGGGAAATCCTGGTCGCCGGGTTGCGTGAGTTCCTCGCCGAAGTTCGGGTCAAGGTGCCGGTGTCCCAGTTGGCGAAGTGGAAGACGGCGGTGCAGATGGTGGCCATCGGCTTTCTGCTCGGCGGCGACGCCGCGCCCACATGGTTGCCGGCGCTCTCGATTGGCGAGATTGGATTGTGGATCGCGGCGTTGGTCACCCTTTACACCGGGTACGACTATTTGCGGGCCGGGCTGCGGCATATGCTGGCGCATCCGGCGGAACCCGGGCCGGGCGGCGGCGCCAAGCACCCCGGACCCGCGAACCGGCGCTCCGCCACGCAAGCCTGAACGCGGGCGCCGATGAAGGTCCTGGGTATCGCGGGCTGGAGCGGCAGCGGCAAGACGACGCTGGTCACCAGGATACTGCCGCTCCTGGTGGCGCGCGGGCTGAAGGTGTCGACGGTGAAGCACGCCCATCACGATTTCGATATCGACCAGCCGGGCAAGGATTCCTGGCGCCATCGCCAGGCCGGCGCGAGCGAGGTGCTGATCAGCTCGTCGCTGCGCTTCGCGCTCATTCATGAACATCGCGGCGGCGCCGAACTCGACTTGCAGCGGATCCTGGCGCGCATGAGCCCGGTGGACATCGTCCTGGTTGAAGGCTTCAAGCGCGAGAGCCATCCCAAGATCGAGGTATGGCGGGCGGAAGTGGGCAAGCCGCTCCTTGCCGCCAACGATCCGCATATCATCGCGGTCGCTACCGACAACCCGCGCCAGGGGTTGCCGGGCGGGCACGGGGCGCCGGTTCTCGACCTCAACGACGTGACCGCGGTGGCCGAATTCGTCGTCGAGCACGGCATGGCGCTGCCGAGCGTGCGATGACCCAGCTCAAGGACGACTGCTTCGCTTTTGGCGGCAAACTCATGAGCGTCGCCGAGGCGCTGGCGCTTGTGGACCAGCGCGTGAGCGCGGTGGCGGGGCGCGAAACGCTGGACTTGCGCGCCGCGCACCGGCGCATCCTAGCCGAAGACGTGACCAGCGCCATCGACGTGCCGCCGTTCACCAACGCCGCCGTCGATGGCTATGCCTTCGCCGCCGCCGATCTTAAGCCCGCTGTGCCCACGCGCTTTCGCATCCGTGGCCGCGCGGCGGCCGGTCATCCGGCGGCGGCCTCGGCTCCGGGCGAGGCGGTGCGCGTCTTCACCGGCGCCGTGCTGCCCGAGCGCTGCGACAGCGTGGTCATGCAGGAGGACGTGGAAATCGACGGCGCCGACGTGGTGGTGCCGCCGGGCCTGAAACGCGGCGCCAACCGCCGCCGCGCCGGCGAGGATGTGCGCGCCGGCGACCGCGTGCTGGCGGCGGGAACGCGGCTGCGCGCCGAGCACATGGCCCTGGCCGCGGCGTGCGGCCGCGACCGGCTCGCCGTTTATCGGCCATTGCGCGTGGCGCTTTTTTCCACCGGCGACGAACTGCGCGAACCAGGGGTTGACCTGCCTCCCGGCGCCATTCACGACGCCAACCGCTACATGCTTCTGGGCCTGCTCGCCGACCTCGGTTGCGCGGTGGACGATCTCGGCATCCTGCCCGACCGCCTGGGCGAAGTGCGCGCCGCCTTGCGCGAGGCGGCGGCGAACCACGACGTGGTTTTCACCTCCGGCGGCGTCTCCACCGGCGAGGAAGATCATGTCAGGGCCGCGGTCGAGGCCCAGGGCCGCCTGCATTTCTGGCGCTTGGCGATCAAGCCCGGCCGGCCCTTGGCGCTGGGCCAGATCGGCGACGCCATTTTCATCGGCTTGCCGGGCAACCCGGTGGCCGTCATGGTGTGCTTCCTGCGCTTCGCGCGTCCCATTCTGTTGCGCCTGGCGGGGGCGAGCGACGTGCTCCCCACGCTCTACCGCGTGCGCGCCGATTTCACCCACGAGAAGCGCCTCGACCGCCGCGAGTTCGTCCGCGTCCGCCTTGTGGCTGGCGACGATGGCCAGCTTGTGGCGCAAAAGTTCGAGCGCCAGGGCTCCGGCCTCATCACCTCGCTGGTGGCGAGCCACGGGCTGGTGGAACTGGGCGAGGAAGTCACCCATCTCGCCCGCGGCGGCATGGTGGACTTCTTACCCTTTCGCGAGGCGGCGGCATGAAGTTGCTCTATTTCGCCTGGGTGCGCGAGCGCGTCGGCATGGCCGAGGAAGACGTGACCCCGCCGCCCGAGGTGACGACGGTGGCGGCGTTGCTCGAATGGCTGC
>CAZIVY010000302.1:0-2319 GCA_964542505.1 uncultured Rhodospirillaceae bacterium | reverse complement strand
TATGAGCCACGAATTGCGCACGCCGCTCAACGCCATCCTCGGTTTCTCGGAAATCCTGCACGGCGAAATGTTCGGGCCCATGGGCAGCGACCGCTACCGCGGCTACGCCAACGACATCCACCGCAGCGGCCAGCATCTGCTCAGCCTGATCAACGATATTCTCGATCTGTCGAAGATCGAGGCCGGGAAACGCGAGCTGAGCGAGGAAGAGTTCGACCTGGCGGCGGCGCTGCGCGAAACGGCGGCCCTGATGGCCGACGGCGCCCGCAACGCCGGGCTCGATTTCCGGGTGGAGGTCCCCGAAACGTTGCCGCGCCTGTGGGCCGACAAGCGGGCGCTGACGCAGATCGTGCTCAACCTGCTCTCCAACGCCATCAAGTTCACCCCGGCCGGGGGCAAGGTCTGCATCAGCTGCGCGGCGGCGGCCGGCGGCGGCTTGACGATCGGCGTCACGGACAGCGGCATCGGCATCGCCAAGGAAGACATCGAGGTGGTTCTCGAGCCCTTCGGCCAGGTCGAAAACGTTTACAGCCGCAAGCACCAGGGCAGCGGCCTTGGCCTGCCGATCATCAAGGCCCTGATCGAGCTCCATGGCGGGACGCTGGAGATCGATAGCGAACCGGGCCGCGGCACCGCCGCGGTGGCGCGCTTCCCCGCCGCGCGGGTCAGGCGGGGACAAGAACAGCGGACGGCCGGCGCGGTCTTGCCGCTCGCGCGCGGTTGACGGTGGGCCGATGATCGCCGACACCGCCGCGCGGCGAATCATCGACCAGCTTGGCTTGAACACGGTCCTCACGGGCCATGGCCGTTTCCTCAAGGCGGTGCAGGGCGGGGCGCGCCTCAATCTCAACTTCGCGGTCGCCGAACGCCTGGAATTCGGCGGCCGGGAAATGGGCAATGGCGAATTCGTCGGCGCGCGGATGACCGGTTCGGCCTTTCGCGGCAGCCGCATGCAATGCGCCAATCTGTTCGGCGCCGATCTCACGGACGCGGATCTGGGCGGCGCCGACCTCGAGCGCGCCGATCTGCGCGGCGCGATGCTCAGGCGCTGCAATCTCGAAGGGGCCAATCTGCAGGAAGCCGACATCCGCGACGGCTTCATCATGCGCCGCGACGCCCAGGGCAATTACAGCTATTGCAGCGCCGGGTCCGGCGCGGCGGAATTCGAGGACGCGCGCATGACCGGCGTCGACCTGTCGTCGGCCAAGCTGGCGCGGGTTTTCGCGCCGCGCACCGACCTCTCGCGGGCCAACATGCGCAACGTCAACCTGCGCGAGGCCGACCTTTCCGGCTCCAACCTGACCGGGGTCAACCTGTCGGGCGCCAACCTGACTTCCGCCAATCTCAGCCATTGCATCTTGCGCGGCGCGGTGCTCGCCGGCGCTCTTTTCGACCGCACCAATCTCGACGGCGCCGATTTGACCGCCGCCAATTTCGACCTCGGCGACATGGCCGATATCGATATCAGCCGGGCCATCCTGCCGCGCGATCTCAGCGCCCTCGACCGCACGATCCAGCAGATCATCCTCGACCACGGGCGCTGGATCGCCAGCATGGGGCGCGACGGGGCGCAGGCGAACCTCGAACGCGTGGACCTGAAGGCGTGGGGCGCGCCCGGCATCAATCTGTCGGCGGCGCGCCTCGGGCTTGCCGTTCTCAAGGAGGCCAATCTGCAATCGGGCCGTTTCTCGATGACGGATTTCGGCGGCGCGCTGCTTGCCGGGGCCAATTTGCGCGCCACGGATCTGCGCGGCGCCAAGCTCGACGGTGCCAATCTGGCGCAGGCGGACATGGGCGACGCCGACATGTCGCCCATGCCGGTGACGGCGGGCGGCGTGCAAAGCTGGCCGACGCGGCTCCGGGAAGCCAATCTGTCCCGCGCCGATTTGCGCGGCGCCAAACTTGAGCGCGCCGACCTGTCGCTTGCCGATCTGCGGCGCGCCGACCTGCGCCGCACCTCGTTGCGCGGCGCGCTCCTGGTGGACGCCGACCTGCGCGGCGCCGACCTGCGCGGCGCCGACACCGCGGACGCCGATCTGCGCGGCGCCAAAGGGGCGTAAGGCTCGAGGGGGCCGTCGGCCAAGGACTTGAGGCAAATCAATGAGCACGCCGCCGGATCGAGGTTAGATCATCCGCGGGTGATCTCATGGAAAATAAGGCTCGCTTCAACGTCTGGTTCGCCATCGGCGCATTCGTCGCCGTCGTGCTCTTTCAGCACTTCATGTACGAACAGCGGAAAATCGAATTCGTCCCCTACAGCGAGTTCCAGGTCTGGCTCGAGCAGGGCAAGGTCTCCGAAATCGCCATCGCCGAGCGCTA
>CAZIVY010000301.1:0-2578 GCA_964542505.1 uncultured Rhodospirillaceae bacterium | reverse complement strand
CCCGCGTGGTGTTGGAGCTCGGCTCCGGCAGGCGTTCCAGGTCCGCCGGCGCGGCGGCGGCGTGGGGAAGCGCGCGGTCGAAGTCGGCCATGACGTCGCCGATGCGCTCGCGGGCCAGGTTGTAGGCCGAGCGCGCGTCGCGGCCGGCCTCGGGCCACACCGGCGTCACCACCGTCACCACGTCGAGCACCGAATCGAAAATCGCCATCACCGTCGGGCGCAGGAACATGCCCTCGGGCAGGTTGAGCAGGTCGGGGTTCTTGTCCGGGATGCGCTCGATCAAGCGCACCATGTCGTACCCCATATAGCCCACCAGGCCGGAAGCCATGGGCGGCAAGCCTTCGGGGAGGCCGATGCGCGATTCGGCCACCAAGGCGCGCAGGCTGTCGAGCGCGCCGCCTTCCATGGCCTCGAAGGTTCCGGCGTCGAAGCGCGCCCGGCGGTTGATCTCGGCGCGGTTGCCCCGGCAGCGCCAGATGACGTCGGGCTTCAGGCCGATGATGGAATAGCGCCCGCGCTGGGCGCCGCCTTCAACCGATTCGAGCAGGAAGCTCCACGGCCGTCCGCCGGCGATCTTCATCATCGCCGATACCGGCGTTTCGAGGTCGGCCACCAGCGTGGTCCATGCCACTTGCGCCCGGCCGGCCGAATAGGCCTCGTCGAAAGCGGCGTAGTCGGGTTGAACGGTCATGGTCGCGGGCGCTGCCGGCGGGGAGGGGCCTTGCCCGCCCGCGCCATGTACGCGCTAGTGTCCCGATTCTGAAATTCGCCAGAGTTCGATATCGGGCGCGACGCGAATTTCAGAATCAAAGGGACACTAGCAACGTATTGATTGCTAGTGTCGTTCAGGTTCCGAAGTTTGCCCCGAGTCCGATATCTGTAATCTTGCAAACTTCGGAACCACGACACTAGAGCGCCTTATCGAGGGCGGCGCGGTTGAGCGTCACCCCGAAGCGCGCTTCCAGGTGCTTGCGGTACTGGTAAAGCAGGTCCTCGGCGATGCTGTCGCCCACCGTCGCCGCGATCTGCGCGCGCTCCGCCGCGCCGGTGCTCGCGTCCGCCGCCTCGATGCGCATGACCTGGGCCACCAAATGGCCGTCGCCGGTGCGGCTCGGCCCGACCGCGACGCCGCCCACCGGGGCGGCGAACAATTCGGCCAGCGTGCCGGGCATGAGCCTGGTTTGCCCGCCCGTGCCGCTCCGGGTCAGCGGCGGGGTGGTTTCCATTACGCCTGCCACCGACGGGGCCAGTTCTTGCGCCTTGGCGCCGCCCTTGATTTTCTCGGCGACGGTCGCCGCCCGGTTGGCCGCCGCCCGGCTCGCGGCGTCGATTTTCCAGCCGGCGATGACGGCGCCGCGCACCTCGGCCAGCGGGCGCAATTGGGCCGCCGTCACGCTATCCACCCGCAGCGCGAAATAGGACGCGTTTTCCGCCTCGTGCACTTCCGGCTCGGCGCCCTCGGCGGCGCGGAAGGCGGCGGGGACGAAAGCGCGGTAGGCCGGCAGTCCGGCGGCCGGCTTGCCGTTGGGCCCGCGCCCTTGCGCGTCCACCGCCGCGATGCGCTGGAGGTTGAGACCCAGCGCTGTCGCCGCGTCCTCAAGCTTGCCGCTGGCGGCCAGCGCGTCCTCGAAGCGGTCCTTGAGCTTGACCAGGCGGTCGGCGGCGTGGCGCAAGCCCACCTCGCGCTTCAACTCGGCCCGTACTTGATCGAACCCGCGCGAGCTGCCGGCCTCGATGGCGGCGACGCGGAGGATGTGCCAGCCAAGGGCGCTTTGCGCGGGTTCGGCAACGGCGCCGGCAGCGGTCGCGAAGGCCTTTTCGGCGATCGCGTTGGGAAGTTGGTCGCGGGTCACCTTGCCAAGCTTCAAGTCGCTGGGCTTGAGCTTCAGCGTCGTTTCCGCCACTTCGTCGAGACTTTTTCCCGCCTTGATGAGCCCATGGGCTTCGCGCGCCGCCGCTTCCGTCGGGTACACCGCCTGCTCGATCTCGCGCTTTTCGGGCACCACATAGACCGCGCGCCGCGCTTCATATTCGTCGCGCAACTCCTGCTCGCTCACCTCGACCTCGTTCAACAGCGCCGCCGGCTCCAGCGCGACATAGGAAAGCGCGCGGAACTCCGGCTGGCTGAAGCGGGCCGCGTTCTTCTGGTGGAAGTCGGCGATTTCGTTTTCCTCGGGCTCCGGCAGCGCGTCGATGGGCGCGTTCGGCACCAGCAGGTATTCGATCACGCGGCGTTCCTGGCGGTAGCGGAACAGCGTGTCCGTCAACGCCTCGGGCGCGTTGTCGACGCCGCCGGCGAGGCTCTCCACCACCTGGGCGCGCATGAGATTGGCGCGCATGAAGTTGACGTAATAGCTCTCGCTCAGGCCCTCGTTGCGCAAGGCGAACTCGAAGCGGCCGCGGTCGAATTGGCCGCCGGGGCCGCGAAAGGAGGGCTGGCTGAAAATGGTATCGCGCACCACCTGGTCGGAAACGCGCAAGCCCAGCGCCCGCGCCCCCTGGTCCACCAGCGCGCGGTCGATCATGCGCCCGAGCACGGCGTCCACCAGGCCGAGGCGGCGCGCCTGTTCCATGTCGA
>CAZIVY010000300.1:0-2210 GCA_964542505.1 uncultured Rhodospirillaceae bacterium | reverse complement strand
CGACAGCACGAACACGATCGCCAGCAGCGCGAACCCGCCCAGCCATCCCGCCGGCAGGAAAGCCGGCATGATGTCCGGCACTTTGCTGTCCTCGAAATGGCGCGACAGCAGCGCGAATCCCATCAACAGGCAGAACAGATTGGCCAGCACCACCCACTCGTGCGCCAGGTGCAGGCCAAGGCCGGGTAGGCCGGTGGCGTCCTTGAAACCGGTAAGGCCGAGCTTATAGAGGACGATCGCCGCCAGTCCCGTCAGCGCCACCTCCAAGGTACGATGGTGATAGAGCGCGACGCCGAGCAGCGTCAGCGCGAACAGGATGAAATCGACGGGCACGCCGAGCAGGAAGATGGGCGGGACCGCGGCCCCCTCCGCCGCCAGGGCGGGGCGCGCGGCGCAGACAGCGGCCAAGGCCGCAAGCACCCGCGGCAGTGACGAATGGCAGGCGTGCATCCGACTCAACATGTCAACCTCCGGCTCGACACGCGCCCGCTTATTGCCCTTTTTACACCGTCGGCGGCGGCGGGCGGAGGGAGAATAGCCGTCATTGCCCGGCCACCCAAGCGCGCTAGCCGGAGGTGACGGAGGGGGCGGCGCGGGTGTAGGATTCGGCCGTTCGTGCGCGGCAGACGAGGGCGGCGCGACCCGAGCGGTCGTGAACGCGCCGGCCCCCCTCTCCGCGCTTCGTTCTCGGGAGGAGGACAATCGATGGCCAAGCTGACGATCAACGGCAAGGTCCGTGACGTAAAGGTTGATCCCGACACGCCGCTGCTTTGGGCGCTCCGCGAGCAGGTGGGATTGACCGGCACCAAATATGGCTGCGGCATCGCCCAATGCGGCGCCTGCTCGGTGCACATCAACGGCGAAGTGCAGCGCTCGTGCTCGATTGCCGTGTCGTCCTTGAAGGCGACGGACAAGATCGTCACCATCGAGGGCCTGTCGCCCAGGGTGACCCACCCCATTCAAAAAGCTTGGCTGGCGCTCGACGTGCCCCAGTGCGGTTATTGCCAGTCGGGTCAGATCATGGCCGCCGCCGCGCTGTTGGCGAAGAAGGCCAAGCCCTCCGACCGCGATATCGATCAGGCGATGACCAACATCTGCCGCTGCGGCACCTACCAGCGCATCCGGCAAGCGATTCACCTGGCGGCGGGCAAGCCCGCCGCCTCGAAAGCGTGAGGAGGGGCGCCATGACCATCAACCTGAACGTTTCCCGCCGCTCCTTCGTCGTCGGTTCCGCCGCCGCCGCCGGTGGCGGCCTTGCTCTCGGCCTGAACATCCCCTTCGTCACCGGCGCCTTGGCGCAAGGCGCCGATACGGGCCACGAAGTCACCGCCTGGGTGCTCATCAAGCCCGACGAAACCTGCGTCATCCGCATTGCCCGCTCCGAAATGGGCCAAGGCACCATGACCGGCCTTGCCCAGTTGGTGGCCGAGGAACTGGAGTGCGACTGGAAGCATGTGCGCACCGAATACCCGACGCCTGGGCAGAACGTCGCCCGCAAGCGCGTCTGGCGCGACATGTCCACGGGCGGTAGCCGTGGCCTGCGCGATTCGCAGGAATATGTCCGCCAGGGCGGCGCCGCCGCCCGCATGATGCTGACCGAAGCCGCGGCCCGGCAGTGGAACGTCGCGGCGTCCGAGTTGAAGGTGGCGAACGGCGTCATCACCCACGCCGCCAGCAACCGCGCCACCAGCTACGGCAAGGTGGCTGCGTTGGCGGCCAAGCTCGATGTCCCGGACGCCAAGGCCATTACCCTCAAGGACCCGAAGGACTGGAAGCTGATCGGCAAGCCCATCAAGCGCCTGGACACGGCGGAAAAATTGGACGGCAGCCTGGTCTATGCCATCGACGTCAAGCTGCCGGGGATGCTCAACGCCGCCATCAGCGACTGCCCGCATTTCGGTGGCAAGCTCGCGAGTTATAGCGAGGGCAAGGTCAAGGCCATGCCCGGCGTCAAGCGCGTGCTGAAGGTCGGCGATACCGCCCTAGCCGTGGTTGCCGACACTTGGTGGCATGCGAAAAAGGGGCTGGATGCGGCCGACATCGTCTGGGACAAGGGCCCGCACGCCAACGTCTCCAGCGCTTCCATCGACGCCTTCCTCAAGGGCGGCCTGGACGCCAAGGACAATGTCTTCGTCGCCAACAAGGCCGGCGACTTCGACAAGGCCCTGGCCGGCGCCGCCAAGAAGGTCGAGGCGGTGTACGGCTCGCCC
>CAZIVY010000299.1:0-1976 GCA_964542505.1 uncultured Rhodospirillaceae bacterium | reverse complement strand
GGCCTGCCCGGCGCCGTGGTGGAGGCCATGGACCCGGCGTTCCAGAAGGACATCTGGGAGGTGCGGAAGGCCGGGCTCAACATCATGATGTCGATGAAGGGCGACGGAAAGCCGGTGAGCTTCATCGAGGATTGCGCCGTGCCGCTGGAGCACCTGGCGGACTACACCAGCGCGTTGACCGAGGTCTTCACCAAGCACGGCACCAAGGGGACCTGGTACGCGCATGCCTCGGTCGGCTGCCTGCACGTGCGCCCGGTGCTGAACATGAAGGACGAGAAGGGCGCGCGCGCCATGCGCGCCATCGCCGAGGAAGCGGCCGCCCTGGTGCGCCGCTACAAGGGCGCCTTTTCGGGCGAGCACGGCGATGGCCTGGTGCGATCGGAGTGGATCGCGCCGTTCTTCGGGCCGGCGCTGACCGCCGCCTTCGGCGAGATCAAGGATTTGTTCGACCCCAAGGGGCTGATGAACCCAGGCAAGATCGTCCGTCCCTCGAAGATGGACGACCGTTCGCTCTTCCGCTTCAAGCCCGGCTACAGCATCGCCGAGCCGCCCACGGCGCTCGACTGGTCGGCATGGGGCGGTCTCGGTCCGGCGGTGGAGATGTGCAACAACAACGGCCATTGCCGCAAATTCGACGCCGGAACCATGTGCCCGTCCTACCGCGCCACGGGGGACGAGGCGCATCTCACGCGCGGGCGGGCGAACACCTTGCGGCTGGCCCTTTCGGGACAATTGGGCGCCGATGGCTTCGCCTCCGACGCGGTGCGCGAAAGCATGGCGCTCTGCGTCGCCTGCAAGGGCTGCAAGCGCGAATGCCCCACCGGGGTCGACATGGCGCGGATGAAGATCGAGGCGGCGCATCGCCGCCGCCAGACCCATGGATTAAGCGCCCGCGAGCGCATGGTGGCCTATATGCCGCGCTACGCGCCCTGGGCGGCGCGGCTTGCTCCGCTGGCAAACCTGCGCAACGGCGTGCCCGCGTTGGCCGCGCTGGCCGAGCGCGTGCTGGGTTTGAGCGCCAAGCGGCCCTGGCCGCGCTGGAGCGCCGACCGATTCAGCCCGCCGCCGGCGCCCGTGGGTAGCGGCAGCACGGGCGAGGTGGCGCTGTTCGTCGATACCTTCAGCACCTGGTTCGAACCCGAAAACGCCCGCGCGGCGGTAGCGGTGTTGGCGGCCGCCGGCTATCGCGTTCACGTCGCGGCCACGCCCGGCCGGCCGGGCTGTTGCGGGCGCACGTTCCTGTCCGCGGGCATGGTGGAGGAAGCGCGCGCCGAGGCCAGGCGGTTGCTGCGGACGCTTAGCCCCTATGCCGAGCGCGGCATGCCCATCGTCGGCATCGAGCCGTCTTGCGTCTATACGCTGCGCGACGAATGGCAGGGGATGCTGCCCAAGGCGGAGACCGCGATCTTGCGCGAACCGGTGCTGGGCTTCGCCGAGTTTCTCGCCCGCGCGGCCAAGGAAGGCCGGCTCGACCTCAAGCTGCAAGCCCGCTGGGCGAAGGCGCTGGTCCACGGGCATTGCCATGAGAAAGCCTTCGGCGCCTATGGCGACGTGCAGCAGTCGCTCGGGCTGGTGCCCGGACTGAACGTCGCCGGCATCGAATCGAGCTGCTGCGGCATGGCCGGCGCCTTCGGCTACGAGGCCGAGCATTTCGACATATCCTTGCGCATGGGCGAGATGGGCGTTCTGCCGGCGGCGCGGGCGGCCACCCCCGATACGCTGCTGGTGGCCGACGGAACTTCGTGCCGCCAGCAAATACGCGACGGCGCGGGACGCGAGGCGGTGCATCTCGCCCGCGCCTTGCAGGCGGCGCTCGCCGTCTAGCCGGCGAACAACAGCAGGCGGAGGGCGTCGAGGGTGAAATAGCCGCCGCAGACGAGGACGATGCGGCGCGTCCACCAGTTGAAGCGGGCGTCGGTCATGCGCTCCAACAGGCGGCGCGCCAGGGTGGCGGTGGCGAGGGCGATGAACGGCAC
>CAZIVY010000298.1:0-3268 GCA_964542505.1 uncultured Rhodospirillaceae bacterium | reverse complement strand
GTTCGACTGCACCGCCGAGCCGCCGGGGGAATTGATCGCCAGCGCCACCGCCTTCGCGCCGCGCATGGCGAACGCCCGCTCGATGGGCGCGGCCAGGGCAGCGAGATTGAGCATGGGACCGCGCAGCGGCAAATTGGCCCCGGCGATGACGCCGGCGAGGCGCAGCACCGGCACGATGGGCGGACGCCCCGGCAGGCCCGGAATGGGCAGGCGCGAGAGCCAGGCCGGCACGGTCACGATGGTTGCCCTTCCAGCGTCATGGCGATGGAGCCGCCGTGACGCAGCACTGCCTCGGCGTCTGGCGCATAGCGGCCGTCCGCGAGGTGCAGCACCAGCGCCGGCAGTTGCGTTACCGCGCCCGCGGCGCCCTTGCGGGCGGCAATCAAGACGCGCTTGGGCGGCCTATCGGCCTGGGAGCGCAACGGCAGCACAAGCGCATCGCCCGCCCGCCCGGCCAGCGCCGCCAGGCATTCCTCGGCCCTCTCGGCGCGCAGGATCAGGGTCAAGGCGCCGCCCGGCCGCGCCATGACCAACATGAAGTCGATCCAGCGGCGCAAGCCGCCGGCCTCCGACTCGCCGCGCGCCGCCGCCCGCGCCGGCAGCGGCGAAGGCGAATGGCGCCCGGCGAGGAAATAAGGCGGATTGGCGAAAACACAATCGAAGCGGCCCGCGCCCAATTCAGCCGGCGGCGCGCGCACGTCGCCGTGGATGAAGCTGACACGGCCGGCCAGTTGGTTGCGGCGCGCGTTTCCAGTGGCCAGCGCCAGCGCATCGGCCTCGCGCTCCAAGCCGATAACGGCGACGCCCTTGACCCGCCAAGCCAGGCACAGCGTCGCGGCGCCTACCCCGCAGCCCACGTCAAGCGCGGTGTCGCCGTCACCGGCGGCGACCGCCGCCGCCAGCCAAACCGCATCCGATCCGGAACGAAAGCCTTGCGCCGGCTGCGCGATGGTGAGCCGCCCGCCGAGCATGGCGTCGGCGGTCAGCATTCGCGGGTCCGTGAGGCTAGAGGAGGCTGGCATCGCGCAGGCGCTGACGGGCAATGGCTTCATCCTCGTCGCGCACCATCAAGCGGCGGGGCAGCGCGCCAATGGAACCCTCGATGACGCTGGTGTGACCATCGAGCACGACGCTGGCGACATCGAGGTCGTTCAGCAGCGCCGCCGCGTAGGACAAAAGCACCGGATCGTTGGTGCGCAACAGTTCGACCATGACGACGATCCTTGGCCCGCGACGGCGACTTGACCGACCGTCGGATCGCTCTATGCTCGCCGCAGGGAAGGCCCGCCGTCAAGTCGGGCCGCCGAAATACCGAGAGGTCACGTGGCGTTCGTAGCCCAGAGGGACCCCGTAGCCAAGTCCACCAGGCGCCCAGGGTCGGGGCGGCCGGGGCTGGAACGCCTGCGCGCCTTGGTGGCGGCGGACTTGGCCGCGGTCAACGCGGAAATCCTGCGCCGGCTGAACAGCCGCGTCAGCCTGATCCCGCAACTGGCGCAGCACCTGATCGCCGCCGGGGGCAAGCGCATCCGGCCCATGCTGACGCTGGGTTGCGCCAAGCTTTGCGACTATCGGGGCACGCACCATATCGAACTTGCCGCCAGCGTGGAGTTTATCCACACCGCCACCCTGTTGCATGACGACGTGGTGGACGAAAGCGACCGCCGGCGCGGCAACGCCACCGCCAACGCCGTGTGGGGAAATCAGCCGTCGGTGCTGGTGGGCGATTTCCTCTTCACCCGCGCCTTTCAACTGATGGTCGAGGCAAAGTCGCTGGAGGTGCTGTCGACGCTGGCCAATGCCTCGGCGGTGATCGCCGAAGGCGAAGTGCTGCAGCTCATCGCCACCCGCGACACCAACACCACCGAGGCGGCTTATTTCGACATCATCACCGCCAAGACGGCGGCGCTGTTCGCGGCGGCGTGCCGGGTGGCGGGCGTGCTGGCTTCGAGGCCGGCGCGGGAAACCGAGGCGCTGGAAAATTTCGGCCGCGAGCTGGGCATCGCCTTTCAATTGGTGGACGACGCGCTGGATTATTCCGCCGAGCAGGCTGGCCTGGGCAAGAACATCGGCGACGACTTCAAGGAGGGCAAGGTCACGCTTCCGGTGCTGTTGGCCTATCAGCGGGGCGACGAAACCGAGCGCGCCTTCTGGCGGCGCACCATCGCCCGCGGCGAGCAGCAACCGGGCGACCTCAACGCCGCCATCAAGCTGATGAGCCGCCATCAGGCGCTGTCCGAAACCATTTCGCGCGCTCGTTCCCACGGCGCCCGCGCCCTCGCCGCCCTCGACCTGTTCCCGGACGGCGAGATCAGGCAGGCGCTGGCGGACACCGTCGCCTTCGCCGTCGAGCGGGGTTATTGATAGCCTGCCGACCTTGTAGCTAGCGGAACGGAAGGCTATAAGGTCGCGTCACCGTGGGCCGGAGTGTAGCTCAGCCTGGTAGAGCACTAGCTTCGGGAGCTAGGGGCCGGAGGTTCGAATCCTCTCACTCCGACCAAGGCGACTAATCCCATGCCAATTCCCATCCCCTACCGCCGGGACCTGACCTTCGCCTATGGGCGGGCGGAGAACGTGGCGCCACTGGTGCGCCGCGTCATCGCCCGAAACCCGTCGGCGTTCACCTTTCACGGCACCGGCACCTATATCGTCGGCCGGGGCCGGGTGGCGGTCATCGACCCGGGGCCGGACGACGCGCCGCATGTGGACGCCTTGCGCGTGGCGCTGGCGGGCGAGACGGTCAGCCATATCCTGATCACCCACACGCACCGCGATCATTCGCCGGCCGCCGCCGCGCTCAAGGCGCTGACTGGCGCGCCGACGCTGGGCTTCGGCCCCCACCCGACGCGCCCCGGCAGCGTCGAGGCGGAGGAAGGGGGCGACCGCCATTTCGTTCCCGACCGGCGGATGATCGAGGGCGACGTGGCCGCCGGTCCGGGCTGGACCATGGAGGCCATCCACACGCCCGGCCACATATCCAACCATTTGTGCTTCGCCTTGCGCGAGGCGAAGGCGCTGTTCACCGGCGATCACGTCATGGGCTGGTCAACGAGCGTCGTCTCGCCGCCGGAAGGGAACATGGCGGATTACATGGCGAGCTTGGCCAAGCTCCTGGCGCGCGACGACCAGGTCTATTACCCCACCCACGGCCCGCCGGTGCCCCAGCCGCACGATCTGGTGCGGGCCTATATCGCCCACCGGCGCGAGCGCGAGGAGCAAATCCTGGCCGGCCTGCGCGCCGGCTTGACCACCATCCCCGCCCTGGTGGCGA
>CAZIVY010000297.1:0-17814 GCA_964542505.1 uncultured Rhodospirillaceae bacterium | reverse complement strand
CCGGAAGCACTGTGGAAGCAAGAGGGCGCGCAATCGCGCGAAGCTCAGCGTGCTGCTGAACCTTCACGGCTCGTCGGTGTTGGTGCGTGTGACAGACGCCAGCGCATGCCATGCTGGAGCCAACTCAAAATCTGTTGTTCGTGAGGACGTGCTGGTTCGAGTCCGGCCAGGGGCACCAAACATGTCAAAGAGTTAGCCGCCGGCGGCGATTGTCGCGACGATCGCCGCCGGCGCCCGGGGAGCACGGGGGGAGCAAGCGGGAGCGAAATCCTGAGCAATCGCGAGAGCTTGGCTGGACGGCTCGATGGGCGGCGGCAATGGCCGCTCCGATCGCGGCGCCCGCGGCGCCCGGGGTGAGCGGCTCTCCGGGAACGTATATCGTTCGGCCTAGGCGGGAGCAAACTTACGATAAATTCTCTTGACCGTTGCAAATATATCGAAGGTCGTATTGACTTCCATCCCCGAACGGTATTGCATCCCTCGTTAACCATTCCGAAGAACAAGAACAAAAAATTCGCCGGAGTGATGTTAGGGAGGCGCGCGCTAGGCGGTTTTCGCCGGCCCTCGCCAAAAAAATGAACGTAGAAGGAGGACACCCGCAAGATGGGTGCCCAACCGGCGGCTGCATGGGGACCGCGCCAGTCGAGCGATTCGCTCCTTGGCGCCGGCGCCGATCTCATGCGCCGCCCGCAACGTAACCTCCGCGATCCCGATTCCAATCACGGCGCGAGCCAACGCCGCGCGTCCGGCCTCTTTTCCGCCGGCCTCATCCTGAGGAAGCCGCGAAGCGGCTGTCTCGAAGGAGTGGCCGCCGCGCTCATGGCCCATACCCGCGCGGCGCGAACAACGCAAACAAACCGAACAACGCGCGCTCGCCAGCCACGCCCGTGGGCGCGGCCGAGGCATTGACCGCATTCAATTCATGACTTTGGGAAACAACCTTTAGGGGAGCAAGCTCATGGCAACGACCACATTCATCCTTGGCGACGATCCTGGCGAAAACGTTGGGACCGCTGGGCTCCAGGTGCAAGTCACGCTGACGGAAATCACAGTCGACGGCTTCACGGCGGTGCAAGTTACCCTTGATGCGTTGCCCGGCACGCAACAAGCCGATCTTCGCGGTTATTTCTTCGACATTTCCACCAACACATTTTTTAATTCTCTTACAGCCACCGGCACGCATGTCACGACGTTTGAGAATGACGGCACCGTTTCCAATCTTGGCGGTGGCGCCAACATCAATGGAAGTGGTGAACCCGACGAGTTTGAGATCGGGGTTCAAATAGGTACGGCAGGCGCCAGCCCGGACTTTATTGATAGCACCACCTTTGTGCTGAGCGTATCGGGGGTTCATTTCAGTCTTTCTGAACTCATTGGCCAGGGTGTCGCAATCCGCGCCACGTCGGTGGACGACCCTGCCACTACCACAATCGAATCTGGCAGTTCCAAGTTGTTCGGTACGGTTCCCCCTCCTGGCGTGGCGGCGCTGAACATCGTCAAGGAAGCGGACGCTGGCCAGACAGCTGATGTGGCTAATGAGTTGATCGCCTACACCATCACGGTGCAGAACACTGGCACGCAAACCCTGACCGGGGTGACGGTGACCGATCCCTATGCCGATGCCGGCAGCATCGTGCGCGGTACCGACCTATTCGGCGACAACGATGCGCTCCTAGAGATAGGCGAAACGTGGTCGTACACCGCCGCGCACACGGTGACCCAGGCCGAGCTCGACAGCAACGGCGGCGGCAACGGGCTCCTGGAAAACACAGCGACGGCGGACAGCGACCAGACCGGCCCGGACACGGACGATGCCACGGTGCCGCTGGTCTATGCTCCGTCCTACAGCATCGACAAGACGGTGACCGACGTGGGCGGCGGCGGGGCGGCGGGCTCGGGGGACGCGGCCGGGGACGTGATCGCCTACCAGATTGTCGTCACGAACGACGGCAACATCACCATCACCGTTGCCAGCGTGAGCGATCCGCTGCTGGGCGCGCTGACGCAGACGGTCGGCAACGACGACGACGGCATCCTGAACGTCGGCGAGACCTGGACCTACACCGGCAGCTACACGGTCACGCAGGCCGATCTGGACGGCAAGGGCGGCGGCGACGGCGACATCGACAACACCGCCACGGTGGTGAGCTACGAGCTCGCCGACGAGAGCGACAGCGAGTTCGTGCCGCTGGTCTACAACCCGGACTTGGAGATCACCAAGACGGCGGCGCTGCCGTTGGCGGATGCCGACGGAAAGATCGACAGCCCGGCGGACGACATCAGCTACACGGTCAAGGTCAAGAACACTGGCAACATCACGCTGACCGGCGTGGTGCTGAACGACTCATTGCTGGGCGTCCTGGCGAGCTATACCCCGAGTATCAACAACGACGGCGATCTGGATGTCGGCGAGACTTGGACCTACACCGCCACCTACAACGTGCTGCAATCGGACATTGATAATTTCGGCGCGATCGACGGACTGGCCGACAACAAGATCAAGAACACCGCGACTGTGGATACGAACGAGACGGCGCCCGAGAGCGCATCCGCCGACGTGTTGATCGACAACCACTTCTTCAATGACAAATTCGTGAAAGGGCTGACCAAGGGCTTCTGGGGCCAGCACATGGAAGCCTGGGACGGTGGCACTGGCACCAACACCAACAGGTGGGACAAATTGGTCGGTACGGACCTCACGATGAAGGACGTCCTTATCCAGGTCGATTCCGATGGCAACGGCGGTTTGGATTCAACAAAGGGGATATTACTCGGCGACGTCAACGCCAACGGTCTCACGGACACGGGCGAAACCACGCTGTTCGTTTCCTTGGCGGCGGCGAAGTCGATCATCCTGTCGAGCGACAGCGCGACCGACACCCGGCAAATCCTGATGAGCCAGGCGCTGGCGGCCCAGCTCAACATCAACAACCTGTCGGGAGACTACTTGCCACTCGACACGACCAACGCGGAGGGACCGAACAATATCGTCACCGAGGCCGCCTTGTGGTTGCGGGGCACGACTCCGTACATTTACAACGACAATTCGACCGATGCCGCTGGCGGTCTGAAGGACAGTTCCGGCAAAGTGGATGCAAACGACAACGGCATCCTCGAAAGTGGCGAATATGTTTCAAGCGCCTTCACGTTTGATGGCAACGGCACCGTGCTGAACGGCACGGCGCTCACTTCGAATCTACAGGCGTGGCAGAAGGCCGTAGGTGTCGACACCAACACCATCGACAACCTCGTCAAGGCCGACGGCGAAGGGCTGAAGAACGCGCTCGAGGCCTTCAACATGGGCAAGCTCGTCGTGTCGTCCGACGGCGGCAGCGTCGGCTGGTTTAACGGAACCGGCGTTATCGACGTTCAGGCGAACACCGTTGTTGACGCGTTCTGGGACGTGCTCGAAGGACGCGTAAACTTGGTATAGCGCGAGAAGCGGCATTTCGACGGCGGTTATTTCCCTCCGTTTGTTTCCCCCGCGGCCGGCGATTGGCCGCGGGGATTTTCCGCCGGGGGGCGCCGGGGCTGGCGGGGCCGGCGAGAGTTGAGTGCGTGGCGTAGCGAAGGACCATGATTTCGGCGGCCAAGGCCGGTAACCACAGGCAGTCCATGACCCCCGCGCCAGCAACCGGCGAGACGGCCGGCGAAAAAATTTCACCCGCCGACGTGCGCCGCGCCGTGCGCCGGGTGCTGCTGGCCGCCTGCGCGGTGAGCGGCGGGCTCAACCTCCTCATGCTGGTGCCCGCCTTCTACATGTACCAGGTGTTCGACCGGGTGCTGAGCACCCAGCACCTGGAAACGCTGTGGGCGCTCACCGCCATCGCCCTTCTCGGCCTGGTGCTGATGGGCGCGCTCGACGCCGCCCGCGGCGCCGTGGGCGTCCGCCTCGGCGCCTGGCTCGATGCCACGCTCGCGGGTCCGCTGCTGCGCGCCACAGTGCACGGCGCCAACCTGACCGGCGCCACCCGCGGCGCCCAGGCGCTGCGCGACCTGGCGACCGTCCGCGGCGTCTTCGGCGGCGCCGTCTGGCCCCTGCTCGACGCGCCCTGGACGCCCTTCTTCTTCATCCTCACCTTCTTGATCCATCCGCTCCTGGGCTGGATCGGCGTCATCGGCGGCGTCATTCTCCTCGGCCTGGCGGCGGCCAACGAGCTCATCACCCGCCGCGCCATCCAGAATTCCGGCGCCGCCGCCATCACCGCCATCAACGAGGCCGACGCCGCGGTGCGCAACGCCGACGCCATGCTGGCCATGGGCATGCTGCCGCGCTGGCTCGCCGCCTGGGAGGGCAAGCGCGAGGCCGCGGCGGCGCCCCAAGGCCGCGCCGCGTTCCGCTCCGGCATGCTTGGCGCCGTGGCCAAGGTGGCGCGGCTCGCGCTGCAAGTGGCGCTGCTGGGCTTCGGCGCCTGGCTCGCGGTCAAGAACGAAATCAGCGGCGGGGCCATGATCGCCGCCTCCATCATCGTCGCCCGCGCCCTCGCCCCCTTCGAACAAGCCATCGCCTCCTGGCGCGGCCTGGTGGCGGCCCAATCCGCCTGGGGGCGCCTCGCGGCGCTGCTGGACGCCGCCCCCGCCATTGGCCAGCCCATCCGCCTGCCGCGGCCCAAGGGCGCGCTCGTCCTCGACAAGGTGGTGTACGCCCCGCCCGGGGCGCGCGAGCCCATTTTGCGCCAGGTCTCCTTCGCCCTCCAGGGCGGCGAGCTCTTGGTGATGATCGGGCCGTCCGGGGCCGGCAAGACGACGCTGGCGCGCCTCATCGTCGGCAGCCTGGTCCCCAATGGCGGCGCCGTGCGCCTCGATGGCGGCGCCATCGCCAACTGGGCGCCCGACGACCGCGCCCGCCATGTCGGCTACCTGCCCCAGGACGTGGAACTCTGCAACGGCACCGTGCGCGAGAATATCGCCCGTTTCGGCGAGGCGGCGGACGCCGACGTGGTGGCCGCGGCCCAGCTTGCCGGGGCGCATGAAACCATCCTCGGCCTGCCCCAGGGCTATGGCACCCCCATCGGGCCGGCGGGGATGCCGCTTTCCGGCGGCCAGCGCCAGCGCGTCGGGCTCGCCCGCGCCGTCTTCGGCGACGCCCGCCTGGTGGTGCTGGACGAACCCAACGCCAATCTCGATCCCGAGGGCGAGGCGGCGCTGGCCGAGGCGCTGAAGCGGCTGAAGGAGCGCGCCGTGACGGTGGTCTGCATCACCCAGCGGCTCGGCCTGTTGGGCGCCGCCGACCGCATCTTGATGCTGCGCCAGGGGCTGGTGGAAGGCTTCGGCCCGCCGGCCGAGGTCCTGGGCCGCGCCGGCCGCCCGGCCCCGGCGGACCCGCGCCGGCAACACCTGACGGTGGCCTCGCCGCCGCCCGCCGCGTCGACGGAATCCGCATGAGCCCGCGTCCCGCCTCGCCCTTCAGCTTCAAGGCGGTGGGCGTCCGCCGTCCTTTCTTGCTGGCGGGGGTGCTGACCACCGTTTGTCTCGGCGGCGCCGGGGCGTGGTCGGCGCTGGCGCCGCTGGAAAGCGCCGCCATCGCGCCGGGCGTCCTCGTGGTCGACTCAAGCCGCAAGACCGTGCAGCACCTGGAAGGCGGCATGGTGGCCGCGCTTCTGGTGCGCGAGGGCGACGTGGTCGAAGCCGATCAGCCGCTGATCCGGCTCGACCGCACCGTGCCCGAGGCCACCCTGCAATTGCTGCGCGGCCAGCACTTGGCCTCGCTGGTGCTGACGGCGCGACTCGCCGCCGAGCGCGACGAAGGGCGCGCGATCGCGTTTCCGCCGTCGGTCCTGGAATCCGCGGGCGAGGGGAACGCGCGCGAACTGATGGCGGCCGAAAAGCGCGTGTTCACCGCCCGCCGCGATCAGCTCGAGAGCCAGACCCGCATCCTGCGCCAGCGCAATCTTCAGATCGACGAGCAGATCCTGGGCATCGGCGCCGAGATCCGCGCCCAGGACCGCCAGTTGAGCTTGATCGCCGAGGAAACCGACGCCGTCGCGGAGATGGTCGCAAAGGGTTTCAATCCGAAGCCGAAGCTCTTGGCGCTGCAGCGCCAGACCGCCGAGATCGAGGGCGCCAAGGCCCGCAACGCGGGACGAATCGCCGAGTTGCGCCAGCAGATCGGCGAGGGCGAATTGCGCATCATCGACCTGCGGGCGCAGATGCTGTCGGAAGCGGTGCAGAAGCTGCGCGACGAGCAGGCGCGGATTTTCGATCTGGTCGAGCGCATCCGCGCCGCCGAGGACACGCTCAAGCGCACCGAAATCCGCGCCCCGGCGTCCGGCCGCGTGGTGGGCCTCAAGGTGTTCACCGTCGGCGGCGTGATTTCGCCCCGCGATCCGCTGATGGACATCGTGCCGCGCGAGGACGTGCTCGTCGTCGACGCCCAATTGGCTGTGACCGATATCGACGTGGTGAGCGTCGGCCTACCGGTGCAGCTCCGCTTTTCCTCGCTCAACCAGCGCACCACGCCGACCATCCAGGGCAAGGTTACGAAGATATCGGCCGACCGCCTCGTCGACCAGCGCTCGGGCCAGCCGTTCTACACCGTCCGCATCGCCGTCGGCCCGGTCGATCTCCTGCCCAAGACCGTCGAGCTTCAGCCCGGCATGCCGGTGGAGGCCATGATCTTGACGGGCGCGCGGACGATGCTCGAATACTTCGCGAAGCCGTTGATGGATTCTATGCAGCGCGCGTTCCGCGAAAGCTGAGCCGCTTCATAACCAGAAGGGATGAACACACCATGGCAGACCCGGAAGCGCCAAAGGCGGAAGCTGGGGAGGATGGCGGCCGCAAGCGGCGTCTGCGGTTGGTGCCTCGTCCGGACGCGCCGCACCTCTACGCCGACGGATGCTTCGGCATTTCCATGAGCCAGGGGGTCGCGCACCTGACGCTGTTCGCCGACCGCGCGGCTCCGGGCGAGAAAGCGACCATAGATCGGGTCACGGTCGGTCACCTCAGCATGCCCGTCGCGGCGGCGTCCGCGCTCCGCGAGCAAATTGGCGCCCTGTTAAAGGGCCTCGGCGAGATGGCGGAGCGCGCCAGGGCCAAGTCGAAGGCCAACTGATCCGAGCCCGAGCGCGGGCGTGCTCGACAGCCAGACGGTGAAGGCGCCGGTGCCGGCCGAGGTACGGCCGTCGATCTCAGCGACCCTGACATCCCCCTCCGGCAGGCCTGAGCCGGGCGCCCCCGCGGCACTGGCGCTTCCCGCGCCGTGCGAGGCTTGCGCCGCGGGATCGGTCGATGCCGTAGCGGTCCTTGTCGCGCGGCGCGTTCGTGCATTGTTCTCATCACGGGATCCGGTTATGGTGGGCCCCAGCCAGTCACGCGGTGCCGCCGTCGACATCCGTCCACGCGACTTCACGCTGCCCGGCGCCCCCACGCGAGATCTGCGGAGCGCTGAATCAATGCCCTTTTCGCTGCGTCGGTTCCTGAGGCATACGCCTTCCCGAACCCTCAAATCCTACTGTGAGGCGCAGAGCCCGGATATGCCCGACACGATCGATTGGACGATGGACGAGAACGCGATCGTGACGGCGCTGTTCAACGCGATCGAAGACCTCCCGGTCGAAACTCAGTCCCAGGTGGCCGCCGACTTCGAGCGGGTGGAAGTCTTGACCGACGAGGTGGGGGAGCGGGCGATGCTGGGGGCGGTCGCGAATCGGGGCCAACTGCTCAAGGTGTTCGCTGGCCTCGAGAGCGCGCACGAGCGAAGCCTCTGGCTTTTCGTGAATGACCGGGAAGCCTTTCACCGCGCCGAGGAGATCCGCTACGCCGACTATTACCGCGAGTCGCGCTCCTGGGATGGCTTCGTCGGACCTCTCGGCGCCAAGGTCAGCCGCGATCCGGAGGACATCAAGGAGCTTGAGCAACGCCTCAGGGACCACCAGCGGGCCATCGACGGCTCGGGCCGGACGTGCATCGCCGAGATTTTCGATCGGAGCGGGGGTAGCTTGACCCAGGTGTCGATCTACCTGGAAGGCCTGCCGTCGAGCTCGGTCGAGTTCGATGGACCTGGACTTACCCGGCGGCTGCAGCGTCCGGTGATCGAGGCGGCGATGACTTACTCGCCGAGCGACGGTGCGCTCGACGTTATCGCGAAGGGAGGCAGGCCCGTCCGCGAGGCGGTTTGTAAGATCTTCGCCGAGGCGCTGCTCAAGACCAAGGCAGTGATCGAGCCGATCGTGCTGCGCCGCTACGACCTTGCGAAGCTTCGCAAGCCGCACGACTTCCCGACCGACCCCGAGGACGGGGTCAAGTCGGTCGCCGTGACGCGGCTGAGGCTTCGCCCCTATGGAGACGGTGCGGGACGGCTCACCATCGAATCGGGTCGCAAGAACGGCATGACACTGCATGGTCTTTCCCGGACGTGGTTCGATGACAGGGATCCGCTTGCCAACGGCTTCATGGTCCAGCATGCGAAGTTCTCAATCGAGTTCTACCCGCGGATCGGTGGAAAGCTTGGAAAGATACTGTCGTTCGAGATCACCACGCCGAATAAATGCAGCCTCAAGGACCACACGGAAAATGAGCGGCTGATCGGCGAGAAGTATCTTGGCCGCTGGGGCTTGGTGCAGGAGGTCTGAAATTCCCATGGCTGACGATGGGCGCATAATACCGCAGCTCAGCATCGAGGCCTTCAAACTAGTCCTTGAGCTTCTCGAGCGCGACCCGCCGGAGATATCCGCCGCTGTGCTCGCGGATGCGTTCCCAGAGCTGGGGCACCGCCTGATCGATTGCGGTGCCCTTCGGCCAGTCGCCAATGCCACGGTTGTCACGTGCCGCGCGTGCAATGCCGATCATGCGGCGGAGGTCGAGTTCGACGCCGCCATGTGCGGGTACCGGCACTCTTGCCCTGAAGCCGGCTGGGTGCCGGTGTCAGCGGACGACCTGAAGCGGTATAGGGCCGACCCTTCCTGGCTTCTGTCGCTGCTGGCGCATACGTTGGGAATTCCCAAGCGGTCGCGCCGCGTGCCCCTCATTGAGGACGTGCTTTGGGACTTGGGCGAGGTGTGGCTGGGTAAACGAAAAGCCACCGTGCTGTTCGGCCGGCGGCTGTCTCAAAGCGACAATCTCGACCGCGCGTGCGACGCCCTCGCCAACCGCATCGGCCGCCCATCCGGCGTTCTATTGTCAACGACCGACCGCCTGAGCCGCCATGTCCGACTGCCGGGATGCCATCGTTTCCTGCCCATTCGGGACTGTGTGGCCGTCGGCGCGTCGGGGCTTGAGATCGACCAGGGAATCATCAAGGGCGTAACCAGCGGCGCCGTTCGGCGGGAGGGATTCAGCACGGGATACCGCACGGCTCTAGTTGACGGCATCGAGTACAAATTCTCGAAGAAGCAGGCAGCGATTATCGAGGCGCTTGATAATGCCGGCGGCCCCATCCACAAGGACGAACTCCTGGCGGCCGCCGATACGGATCAGACCGAGTTGATTCAGGTTTTTCGCAGCAAGGGCAAGACGCATCCGGCCTGGGGCGCGCTGATCCTTCACGACAATCAAGGGAACTACTTTCTGCGGCGGTGACCCGCCCCCCGGCCCCGAGAAAGGCCGCTGGCGGGTTACCGGCGCATTTTCGTGCTGAAAAATCGATTTTCACAGTGATTTTCACAGGGCCATCACAGCGATTTTCACAGCCCTGATTTGCGAAGCTTTCCTCAGCGATTGGCAACAACCTGAGGAAGCAACCATGTCCACCCGCCACCTCAATCAGGTCCAGCTGGCCGACCGCTGGTGCATCAGCCCGCGCACGCTCGAGCGTTGGCGCTGGCTCGGCCAGGGACCCCGCTACCTCAAGATCGGTGGCCGGGTCGTGTATCGCCTCGACGATGTCGAAGCGTACGAAGCGCGGCAATTACGCACGAGCACCGCCAGCGTTGCCGGGGCTTCGTCCCACGCGAGCCGTGCCTGAACTCACGGCGGCAGATCATGGCGATGACCGACGGAGAAGGCGCCAGCCAGCCGCTCGACCCAAATGCAGCAATGATCGGGATCTTCGCGAAGGTCCTGTTCGATTACTGCGAGGGTTGGGTCGCGGTACGGGAATTCCCCGAGAAGGGCGGTGCCAATCGCCCGCCGAACACGCCGTTTTTCGCCGCCGATTCCGATCTTGCCGTCAAGCTCGCGGCCGAGGCGGACGCCGCCGCCAAGACAGGGCTGGCCCTTTATGTCGTCGCCGGCACGGTGTCGGCGCCCGGCAAGGCAAAGGCTGGAGACGTGGTCGCCATGCAGGTGGTGCTGGTCGACCTGGACCACGGCGACATCGCAATAAAGCGCCAGCACCTCGTCCATCATCTCGGGCCGCCGTCCCTTGAGGTCGCGTCCGGCGGAATCACGGTCGAGGGGCAGCGCAAACTCCACCTCTATTGGAAGCTGACCGAGCCGGCCCAAGGTGCCGACATCGCCACGGTTTGCCGCCTGCGGGATGTAATCGCCGCCAAGGCCGGCGGCGACCCATCGTTTCGTTCGGCGCACCAGCCGATCCGTGTCGCCGGGTCCGTCTACCGAAAGGGCGGCGTCGAGCGCCTCGCCACCATCCTCGCCGAAGGACCGGCCGAGTACGACCTCGCCGAGCTGACCAATGCAGTGACGGCGATGCCCGCGCTCGAAGGCCAGACCACCACCGACGCCGACCCCAACAATGAAAGCGCGCCCAAGAGCGCGGTCACCGAGCTGTTCGGCCAACGCGTCCGGGAAGGAGGCGTCGACGGGACGACTCGCTTCGAAGCGTTGAGCCGGATCATCGGATACTGGATTCGCCGTTGCCGCGAGGGGCACGTGACGCGGGAGAAAGCGTGGGTGGAGATCGTTGCCTACAACGAGGCGCGCATCGACCCGCCCTGGCAGCTCGATCGGCTGAAGCACGAGGCCCGGCAGCTCTGGCGCCGGGATGCGGAGCGAAACAGCATCGCCAGCGGAGGCGTTGGTAACGCCGCCGGAGGTGGGAACAGCGGCGATGAGTCCGTACCAGCGCAATTCACCGAGGATGCGCTCGCCCTCGAGTTCACCCGCCGCTTCGGTGCCGATTGGTCGTATGTGGCCGCTTGGGGGCAGTGGCTCGATTGGTCGAACGTGCGTTGGGAACGTGAGACCACCCTCCGCGCTTTCGATCTCGCGCGTCTCGTCTGTCGCGACTTGGCGGCGCAGTGTCCCAAGCCGAACATCAAGGCCAGGCTTTCAAGCGCGAGCACGGTAGCGGCGGTCGAGCGGCTTGCCCGTGCCGATCGACGGCATGCGGCGGCCAGCGATAGGTGGGATCGCGACCCTTGGCTGCTCAATGCACCAGGAGGTGTCGTCGATCTTCGCACTGGCAATCTGTTGCCGCACGACCGGGCACTCGCCATGACCAAAATAGCGACCGCGACACCCAACGGAGATTGCCCGATGTGGCGGCAATTCCTCGCGACCGTTTCCGCCGGCGACGCCGAGCTACAGGCCTATCTCCGCCGTGTAGTTGGCTACAGTCTCACCGGCGCCACGACCGAGCACGCGCTGTTTTTCCTCTACGGCACCGGCGCCAACGGAAAGTCGGTCTTCGTCAACACGGTTTCGACGATCCTCGGCGACTACGCGACCACGGCTCCCATCGACATGTTCATGGCGGCGACGGGGGAGCGACACCCCACCGACATGGCAGGGCTCCGCGGCGCACGCCTGGTGGCCGCTATCGAAACGGAGCAGGGGAGGCGTTGGGCCGAGAGCAAGCTCAAGGCGCTGACCGGCGGCGACAGGATCACCGCACGCTTCATGCGGCAGGATTTTTTCGAATTCACGCCCCAGTTCAAGCTCGTCATCGCCGGCAACCACAAGCCCGCCATCCGCAATATCGACGAGGCCATGCGCCGGCGCTTCCACATGGTCCCGTTCACCGTGACCATTCCCCCGGCCCAACGCGACAAGGCCTTGACCGACCGGTTGCTGGCGGAGCGCGACGGCATCCTCGCCTGGGCGGTGGAGGGTTGCCTGGAATGGCAGCGCGTGGGCCTCAAACCCCCTCCCGCCGTTTCTGCCGCGACCAATGAATACTTCGAGGCCGAGGACGCCCTCGGTCGTTGGCTCGACGAGGCTTGCGAGCGGGCGCCCAATCTTACCGAAGCGAGTGCGACGCTCTACGCCGCCTGGAAGGCATGGGCGGAGGCAAATGGCGAGTTCGTCGGGTCGATCAAGCGCTTTTCCGAAAGTCTGTCGAGCCGTGGTTTCGAGCCGTACCGCGATCGGCGCGCACGCGGGTTCCGCGGGGTTTGTCTGCGTGAGGGCAGCGGCGGCATGACCGAGATGGAGTTCCAACAGCCGTGAAGCGACAGGTGAAACCCGACGAGATCAACACCGTGACGGATGTGACGGATCACTTCGATATCAACGTCACGCGCGCACACGCGCGCACGCGCGGAGACATTCCGAAGGGACCCGACACATCCGTCACACGGGACGTCAATCATGGGCCGGCCCCTGCCCGCCGAAGCCTGGGCGAAGGCGTGCGATGACCCGGCAGCGCCTCCCCAACCGGCGGCCAAGCCTGACGTTCGACCTTGAGCACGGCGGTCATGGCTTCGCGGTAACGGTCGGCTTCGATCCCAGAGACGGCCGCGTTCGCGAGGTGTTTACCCACGGCGCCAAGGCCGGCTCGACCATGGACGGCATCCTCGACGATGTCTGCATCGCGCTATCGCTGCTGCTGCAGCACGGCGTCGAACCCGCCGCCCTGGCCGCCAGCATGGGGCGCCTCGGCGATCGTAGATCGCCCGCGTCCATCGTCGGCGCATTGGCCGACCTGCTCGCGCGCGAGGCGCGACCATGAGGTGGTTGCCGCAAGGCTATGGCGGCGCGCGGCGCCCGCCCGAGGAGGTCAAGCGCGAGGGCTGGCGCGAGCAGGGCGTGCTCGTGGTGAGCGAGGATATGAACGCCTTCGGCGTTCATGCCGCGCCTCGCATGGCCGGAACGCGAACTGGTGCGCCGGCTCGGCGCGAAACTCTACGGCGAGCGAAAGGAGAGCGATCGTGATTGAGACGCGCTGGACGGCGACGCTCGTCGCTGAACGCTTCGAGGAAGCAGCCGACACCTTGCGCCGGTTACCCGAGCAGAGGGCCCGCGGTTACTTCAGCACCTGGCCGCCAATCATCCGCGACGTCGCCGAGGCTTATGGCTGGAGCGAGACTCGCGTGCACCTTGGGCCGCCCCATCCCGCCGCAATCGACCGCATGCACGAAGCCTTCGATTGGCTGCACTGGCTTGAACCCAACGATGCTCGCATCGTTTGGCTGCGCGCCGCGGGCGAGAGGTGGAAGAGCATCTGCTGGACGGTGGGGTTGCAACGCTCGGCCGCTCATTCGCATTGGCTGTACGCGCATTCGCTGATCGCGTGGCGGCTTAACGGCGGGCGGGCGCCGCGTATCGCGGCGAAGGGCCGCGCTATCCTGCGCGCGCGTGGCGCGAGGCCGTGAGTAGCCGCGCGCAAAGCCTCCGCCGGACACTTTTCGCGCGGACAAAAACGCCCGAAATCGTTATGTTCACGGCTAGCCTCGGGAAAGGCGCGCGCGGCACAGTCCGTAAGCCCCGATCATGACAAGGCGTACCAAGTCGAGCGGCCACCGCCATGCTTTGTCAGATGACCTTTTTCGACCAGCTGCCGGAAATGCTGCTTCAGCGTGTTGCGGCTGATGCTGGTCGATTCGATCATCTCGCCGATATTGACCCGTCCGTGCTCGCGGGCATGGTCGAGTATTCGCAACGAAAGCTCCGGTAGGGTCGCAAGCACCAGCTTCTCGCGCTCGACCTTCTTCGCCAGCCGCTTCATTTGCTGCTGCAAGGCGCGCAGAAAGAACAACAGCCACGATTGCCACTCCGGCGCCTCGGTGCGGATCGTTCCCTGCGTCTGCCGCAGGGCGAGATAGTAGCCCTCCTTGCTCTGCTCGATAACGCTTTCCAGCGAGCTGTAGGGGACATAGGCATATCCAGCATGCAAAAGGAGCAAGGTCGTGAGAATCCGGCTCAGGCGGCCATTGCCGTCCTGGAACGGATGGATCTCGAGAAACACGACCGTGAACACGCCGATCAGAAGCAGCGGGTGCAATCGGCGCTCCTCGCGGGCTCGAACAAACCAGTCCACCAACTCGGACATCAGGCGCGGCGTATCGAAAGGCGTCGCCGTCTCGAAGATGATGCCGATCTGCTTGCCGTTCTCGTCGAAGGCCGCGACGCTGTTCGATGTGGTCTTGTACTCGCCACGATGCCAGGCATCCTTCTCGCTGTGGACCAGGAGGTCGCGGTGCAGTTGCTTGATGTGATTCACGGTGACGGCGATTTCTTCCCACGACCGGAAGATCAGCTCCATCGCCTCGGCATAGCCCGCCACTTCCTGCTCGTCGCGAGTGGCGAAGGATTTGATCTCCAGATTGGCGAGCAGCCGTTCGACCTCGCGGTCGGTGAGCTTGCTCCCTTCGATACGGGTCGAGGAGCCGATGCTTTCGATAGTGGCCACACGTCGCAAGGCCGAGAGACGTTCGGGCGCGAGCGTGCGGAGCGCGCGCCAAGCGCCCTTGAACTCGTCGATCTCGGCGATCAGCGTCAGGATCTCTGGCGTGATCTTGATTGTTTCGGTGTTGATGGCTCGCTCCAGCACACCCGAATATACGCCCAATTACACCCAAAACGGCAAGCCAAATCTGCACCCATTTACACCCGATTATATATAACCCATTGATTCTGCGGGTCCTCCCGCCGCCAAAACGTATGCGGGGGGCGGCGGCGCGGCGCCTCGCTACACACAGCAAAAAAATTTGGGAAGCCACCCCCCTGGAAGCCACCCTGACAACGGCGGATAACGCAAACATTTCCGTGAGTTAACAGGTGGCTTCCAGGTGGCTTCCGCCTGGATTTGGGGTCCAGCCGGAAGCCAGCCGAAAATCGGCAGAAACAGCCAATAATTCCGTGAGTTAGCAGGTGGCTTCCGGGTGGATTCCGCCTGGCTTCCGGGGTCCAGCCGGAAGCCACCCTGGAATCCAGCGGCGGAATCCAGACGGCCGCCCATAACGCACACCCTCGGAGAACAGGTTGGACCTCGCGACGGCGACGCCATGCACGCTGGCGCGGGGCCAGGTACGCATTTTGGTCGGCGATTGCCGCGCGCGGCTGCGCGAGCTGCCCGACCGTTCGGTCCATTGCGTCGTCACCTCGCCGCCTTACTGGGGCCTCCGCGATTACGGTATCGAGCCGGGCATCTGGGACGGCGATCCCGCGTGCGCGCATGAATGGGGCGAGACCGGCCCTGCGCATCACCCCGGCCAAGTGGCCGATGGCAAGGCCGTGCATATCGAGAACGCGCGCGGCCAGAACGCCGGGAGCGGTCGATTCTGCCTGCGCTGCAACGCCTGGCGCGGCTGCCACGGCCTTGAGCCGACCGTCGATCTCTACGTCCGGCACGAGTGCGAAATATTCCGCGAGGTCCGCCGTGTGTTGCGCGACGACGGCACCGTCTGGCTGGTGCTCGGCGACAGCTTCGCCGGCTCGTGGGGCAACTACGGCGCCCGCAAAGGCGGACAGCGCAAGCGCAACACCGCTCGCTTCCGCCGGCCGGCTTACGAACAGCCGGAGCAAGGCTGGCGCGGCCTGCCGCCGGCGGCGCAAGTAGCGGGCCTCAAGCCCAAGGACCTGGTCGGCATTCCCTGGCGGGTTGCCTTCGCGCTTCGCGACGATGGCTGGTGGCTGCGCTCGGACATCGTGTGGGCGAAGAAGAACCCGATGCCCGAGAGCGTGCGCGACCGGCCGACGCGGGCGCACGAGTTCCTGTTCATGCTGGCGAAGAGCGAGGGCTATTTCTTCGACGCCGACGCGGTGCGCGAACCGTTTGCCGCGGCGACCATGAAGCGCCTCGCGCAGGCGACGTTCGATCTTCAGACCGGCGGTCCGAAGGACGGCCTCAACCCGAACCGGAGCGCGCGGCGCGCCCTGGTCAATCTCAAGGGCCGGGCCCTGCCGCCGCAGGTCGAGGACCGGCCGCACCGGACGCCGGGCCGCAACATCCGCTCGGTGTGGCATCTCGCCACCCAGCCGTTCAAGGGCGCGCACTTCGCCACCTTCCCGGAGGCGCTGGTCGAACCCTGCGTGCTGGCCGGCACTTCGGCGCGCGGGTGCTGCCCGCACTGCGGCGCGCCATGGGTACGCGTGACGGAGCGCCGCCGCAACCGCGACGGAACGCCGGTCAGCGGCGGCTGGAACGGCGGCCGCGAACAACGCGTCGGTCCGCAGGGCGCTGGACACTGGCGGTTCAGGACCGACGTCGACACGCTCGGCTGGCGGGCCTCGTGCGGATGCACGCCCGCCGAGCCGGTTCCCACCACCGTGCTCGATCCCTTCGCCGGCGCCGGCACGACCGCCATCGTCGCCGGCCAACACGGACGCAACGCCATTCTGATCGAACTCAACCCGGCTTACGCGGCGATGGCGCGCGAGCGCCTTGCCGCCGCGGGCATGGACGCGACAATCGCATGACGGACGACTTGCAGGTGCAGCGCTGGGAGTTGGACCGGCTGGTCCCCTATGCGCATAACGCGCGCACCCATTCGGACGAGCAGGTGGCGCGGATCGCCGCCTCGATCGCCGAGTTCGGCTTCATCAACCCGGTGCTGGTCGACGAACGGGGCGAGATCATCGCCGGCCACGGCCGGGTGCTGGCGGCGCGCAAGCTCGCCTTCGCCACCGTGCCGGCGATCGTGCTTGCGCACCTGACGGAGACGCAACGGCGCGCCTTCCGCATCGCCGACAACCGCATCGCGCTCGACGCCGGGTGGGACGAGGAGTCGCTGCGGCTCGAGTTCGCCGCGCTCAGGGAGGCCGATTTCGATCTCGACCTCACCGGCTTCGACCTCGATGAGGTCGACCGGCTGCTCGCCGCGCCGGAGGCCGGCGCCGATGACGCCGACGATATTCCCGAGGCGCCGGTGGAAGCCGTCACCCGCCCGGGCGACCTGTGGGTGCTGGGCAACCACCGGCTGCTCTGCGGCGACGCGACGGTGCTCGCCGACGTCGAGAAGGTTCTCTGCGGCAGTCTTGCCGATCTGTGTTTCACGGATCCGCCCTACAACGTCGATTACGGCAACTCGGCCAAGGACAAACTGCGCGGCAACAAGCGCCGCATCCTCAACGACGCCCTCGGCGAGGGCTTCGAGCGATTTCTCTACGACGCCTGCGTCAACATCCTGACCGTCACCAAGGGCGCGGTCTACGTCTGCATGTCGTCCTCGGAGTTGCACACGCTGCAGAAGGCGTTCAAGGAGGCGGGCGGCCACTGGTCGACCTTCATTGTTTGGGCGAAGAACACCTTCACCCTCGGGCGGGCCGACTACCAGCGCCAGTACGAGCCGATCCTCTACGGCTGGAAGGAGGGGAGCGATCACTACTGGTGCGGGGCGCGCGACCAGGGCGACGTGTGGTTCATCGACAAGCCGGCGCGCAACGATCTGCATCCGACCATGAAGCCGGTGGCGCTGGTGGAGCGCGCGATCCGCAACTCCAGCAAAAGCCGCGACACCGTGCTCGACCCCTTCGGTGGCTCGGGCACGACGCTGATCGCTTGCGAGAGAGCCAGCCGCCAGGCGCGGTTGATCGAACTCGACCCGCGCTATTGCGACGTGATCGTCCAACGCTGGCAGGGCTTGACGGGTCGAATTCGCGAAGCGAATGAGGGCGCGGTGCTCGACGGCGACGGCCGGTCCTTCGACAAGATCGCGGCCGGCGACCGCTGACGTTCGTGCATGGTCTGGCTCTACCTTCCGCCGGAAGCGCGCGGGCGGAGCGTCCGCCGCGGGGCGGAGGTGGCTGCGCGCT
>CAZIVY010000296.1:0-4619 GCA_964542505.1 uncultured Rhodospirillaceae bacterium | reverse complement strand
GGTGAAGCACAATTTCGGCATGGCGCGCCCCGAGGGCTACCGCAAGGCGGTTCGCCTCATGCGCCTCGCCGACCGCTTCCGCCTGCCGATCCTGACCTTTATCGACAGTCCCGGCGCCTATCCGGGCGTCGACGCCGAGGCCCGCGGCCAGGCCGAGGCCATCGCCCGCGCCATCGATTGCTGCCTCGACGTGCGGGTTCCGCTCATCGCCTCCGTCGTCGGCGAGGGCGGCTCGGGCGGCGCCGTGGCGCTGGCGGCCGCCAACCGCGTGCTCATGTTCGAGCACGCCATCTATTCGGTCATCAGCCCCGAGGGCTGCGCCGCCATCCTGTGGAACGCGCCCGACAAGACCCAGGAAGCGGCGGACGCGCTCAAGCTCACCGCCGCCGATCTGCTTAAATTGAAGGTGATCGACGAAGTGGTGCCCGAACCGCTCGGCGGCGCGCACCGCGACATCGCGGGCTCGGTGCAGGCGCTGGGCGAAGCCATCGACCGCCAGTTGCAGGGCTTGATGGGCATCGACCCCGGCGTGCTGCGCGAGGGCCGCCGGCGCAAGTTCCTCGACATGGGCCGGGTCGGACTCTGACGCGGCGCGGGACCGACGGCCGACGGTAGGGGCGGGTTTGAAACCCGCCCCTACGGAACGGATTGTGTCTTTACGCCAGCCGCCCGTGGCAGTGTTAGAAACAGGGGACAGTAGAAACAGGGGACAGTATATAGTTATACAAGGTTCGAGAAATTATATACTGTCCCTATTTCATTGCCGCGAAAGCCATGTCCGCGATCGCGGGCGTCAGGGATTACGCGTCGTGTGCGCGCCGATGAGCGACGTACTGTTGCATTTGTTCCTCGATCCATTCCTCCGTTATTCCAAGAGTCTTCCACGCAGACATCCACAATTTGTCCATTTTTCGGTCAACATTTTTGAGTTGATTCAATATTTCTATCAGCTCATCTATCATTTTGCGTCGCCCGGAGTCCGTAAGCAGGTCAATATCGTGGACAATGAAGAACCGGTGTGCGAGGTGGTTTCGATGGTCCAGCGCGAGCTGGAGCTCATTTGCAAATGGCTCGGAAAAATTGAAGCGCCTCTTGGCGACGCTAATGATCTGTCCGAAAGTCTTCTTGTCGAACGAATCGTAGAGCCTATCGACATCGCCCACTGTCACACCGGGCACATCCTTGGCCAGTAGGGCCACGGCGAGGTTCATGACTCAATGCTCTAAAACGCTTGCCTTGTAGTACGTCAAACCGAAAAAAGCATAGATTTCCTTCGGATCATCATAGTCAGGTTGAGGGATGGGCGGTTGCTTTTTCATTACACTTGCGTGTCTCTCCGTCCCACACAATGGCGATGACGTTGATCACAGAAGTAGTAGACCTGCTGAAAAAGTAGCTTCGGCGCAGGGAGGACGCAAGGTGGGCGAAGCACTGCGGCTTCAAAAGCCAGTGACGAGGTTGCGGAAACAGGGGACAGTATATAGTTATCCAAGGTTCAAGAAACTATATACTGTACGTAATTACGTCGTCGCGGCCGCGCGATAGGGGCGTCGCCTGCATAGCGAAGTCGGCACCAACGACGGTAGGGGCGGGTTTCAAACCCGCCCCTACGTAGCGCGTTGATCGGTCCGACGATACCGTGATTGTCGAGGACATACTGCACCGCAAGGATGCCTATCGATGAACGTGGTTGACGCATCCCGCCGGCGTTCTGCGACGCGAGCCGAGGTCAAGGCGCTGCGGGAGCGGCTTGAGGACGTCGAGGACACCCTCAGGCTGGGCGCGGCCGAGGCGCGGGGTCGAAGCCGTGACGCCTTGCCGGCGGCCCTGGTCGAGCGCCTGCTCGCGGGCGAAAGCCCGGTGCGAATCTGGCGCGAACATCGCAGCATGAGCGGACGCGCGCTGGCCAAGGCGGCGGGTGTCGATCCCGCCTATCTGTCGCAGATCGAGACCGGCAATAAACCCGGCTCGATCAGGGCGCTGCGCGCCCTCGCCGCGGCGCTCGACATCAAGGTCGAGGATTTGGCGCCCGGTTGAGCCGCTCTCACCGCCCGGCGCGGGACCGACGACCGACGGTAGGGGCGGGTTTGAAACCCGCCCTACGCGCCGCCTTTGCCGGCTTACGTCAGCCGCCCGTGGCAGTGCTTGTATTTCTTCCCCGAGCCGCAGGGGCAGGCGGCGTTGCGCGGCGAGCGCCGCCAGGTCGAGGGGTCGGCCAAATCCACGTTGCGCCGCGCGGTCCGCGCGGGTTGCGGCCCAAAATTCGCCGCCGCTTCGTTCTCGCCGGTGACCGGATCGACATGCACCTCCTGCATTTCACGCGGCAGGGGCGGTAGCGGGAACTGTTCCTCCGGCGGCGCCTCCATGCGGATTTCGACCCGGGCGAGCAACCCGCTGACGGTTTCGCGCAGGCGCACCAGCATGGTCTCGAAGAGGTCGAAAGCCTCGCGCTTGTATTCGTTCAGCGGGTCGCGCTGCCCATAGGCGCGCAACGAAATCGCCTGGCGCAGATAGTCGAGGCGCAGCAGGTGCTCCTTCCAGTAGTGGTCGAGCTGCTGCAGCAGCAGGCTCTTTTCCACCATGCGCATGATCTCGGGGCCGAAATTGGCGGCTTTTTCGGCCATCTTGCGGTCCGCCGCCTGGCGCAGGCGGTCGCGCACCTCGCTGTCGGCGATGCCTTCTTCCTTGCACCATGAAGCGATCGGCAGGTTGAGGCCCAGCGTCCGTTCCACCTCGGCCGCCAGCCCCGCCGCGTCCCATTGCTCGGGGTAGGCTTTTTCCGGGATGTGGCGGGTGACCATGTCGTCCACCACCTCGCGGCGCATGTCGGCGATGGTGTCCGCCACGTCGCGGGCGCGCATGAGCTCGATGCGCTGCTCGTAGATCACCTTGCGCTGGTCGTTCATCACGTCGTCGAACTTCAGCAGGTTCTTGCGGATCTCGAAGTTGCGCGCCTCGACCTTCTGCTGCGCCTTCTCCAGCGCCTTGTTGATCCACGGATGGATGATCGCCTCGCCTTCCTTGAGCCCCAGGCGCTGCAGCATCCCGTCCATGCGCTGGGAGCCGAAAATGCGCATCAAATCGTCTTCCAGGCTGAGGAAGAACTTCGACGCCCCCGGATCGCCCTGGCGCCCGGAGCGGCCGCGCAACTGGTTGTCGATGCGCCGGCTTTCGTGGCGCTCGGTGCCGATGACCAGCAGGCCGCCGGCGGCCAGCACCTTCTTCCGTTCCTCCGCCACCTCGGCGCGAATCGCTTCCGCCTTCGCCGCTCGCTCAGCCAGTTCAACGATGTCGGCGGTCTCGGCGCGCGCGCGCATGTCGGCGTTGCCGCCCAACTGGATGTCGGTGCCCCGCCCCGCCATGTTGGTGGCGATGGTCACCACGCCCAAGCGGCCCGCCTGGGCGATGATCTGCGCTTCCTGCTCGTGGTAGCGGGCGTTGAGCACGCTGTGCGGGATCTTGCGCTTCTTCAGCGCCGCCGCCAGCGTCTCCGATTTCTCGATCGACACCGTGCCCACCAGCGCCGGCTGGCCGCGGCCGCGGCCTTCCTCGATCAAGGCGATGATGGCGTCCAGTTTCTCGCGCGCCGTGCGGTAGACCTCGTCGTCGTGGTCGGCGCGGATCATCGTCTGGTTGGTCGGCACCTCGATCACGTCGAGCCCGTAAATGTCGCCGAGCTCCGCCGCCTCGGTGACCGCGGTGCCGGTCATGCCGGAAAGCTTGGGGTAGAGGCGGAAAAGGTTCTGGAAGGTGATCGAGGCCAGCGTCTGGTTCTCGTTTTCCACCTTCACCGCTTCCTTCGCCTCCAGCGCCTGGTGCAGGCCGTCGGAATAGCGCCGGCCCTCCATCATGCGGCCGGTGAATTCGTCGATGATGAGGACGCGGTTGTCCTTGACGATATAATCCACGTCGCGGGCGAACAGCTTATGCGCCCGCAGCGCCTGGTTGACATGGTGGACGACGGCGACGTTGTCGATGTCGTAGAGGGACTCGCTTTTCAGCAGCCCCACCTCGCGCAACAGGCGCTCGATCTCTTCCGTGCCGTCCTCGGTCAAGGTCACGGTGCGCGTCTTCTCGTCCTTCTCGTAGTGCGCGGGTTCGAGCTTGGGGATCAGGCGGTCGACGGCGACGTAAAGCTCGCTCGTGTCCTCGGACGGGCCGCTGATGATCAGCGGCGTGCGCGCCTCGTCGATGAGGATCGAATCGACCTCGTCGACGATGGCGTAGTTGAACGGGCGGTGCGACATCGATTCGAGCGAGAACTTCATGTTGTCGCGCAGGTAATCGAAGCCGATCTCGTTGTTGGTGCCGTAGGTGACGTCGCAGGCGTACTGCGCGCGGCGCTCCTCGTCGTTCAGCCCGTGCACGATGCAACCGACGCTGAGCCCCAGGAAGCGGTAGATCTGCCCCATCCACTCCGCATCGCGGCGGGCGAGGTAGTCGTTGACCGTGACCACGTGCACGCCCTTGCCCTCGAGGGCGTTGAGATAGACCGCCAGCGTCGCCACCAGCGTCTTGCCCTCGCCGGTCTTCATCTCCGCGATTTTGCCCTGGTGCAGCACCATGCCGCCCATCAACTGCACGTCGAAGTGGCGCTGGCCTATGGCCCGCTTGGCCGC
>CAZIVY010000295.1:0-1971 GCA_964542505.1 uncultured Rhodospirillaceae bacterium | reverse complement strand
CTTGCGGTCGCCGGTCAAGGCAACGATGTCGACCAGCGGATGATGGGTGAGGATGCGCAGCAGTTCGGCCCCGGTATAGCCGCTGGCGCCCAGTATCGCCGCCCGTATCTTGTTGGTCCGCATGGTCGTCTCCGCCGCGCCCATATGCTCCGGCCCGTACCCGCCATCGCCGATCCGCGCCCCGCGCGCCTTGCGCGCTTTCATATATTGGCGGCAATGCCGCCAGGGGCGCGGACCATGGATGAAGGGTACAAACCTATTGAATTTGTACCACTTTCGCGAATTCGTGAGTGGCGTCTCGCGACTCACGAATTCGCGAAAGTCGGTACTAGGCCTTCTCGCTCAAGCGATCCATCAACGCCATCAGCACGCCCGATCCGACGAAGGTGATGTGCAGACCGATCATCCACATCAACTCGCGGTCGCTGATCGTGGCCACGTTGTAAAAACCCCTTAGCAACTGGATCGAGGAAATCGCCACGATGGAGGCGATCAATTTCAACTTGAGCCCGCTGATGTCGATGTGGCCGAGCCACGACGGCACGTCCTCGTGGCCCTTCAGATCGAGCTTGGAAACGAAATTCTCATAGCCCGCGAACAGCACCATCAGCAGCAGATTGGCGACCAGCACCAAGTCCACCAGCGCCAGCACGCCGATGATCACGTCGGCTTCGCCCGCGCCATAGACTTGCGGCACGAGATGCGCGAACTCGAACATGAATTTCGCCGAGATGACGATCAACCCGCCGATCAGTCCGACATACATCGGCACCTGAAGCCAACGGCTGGCGAAGATCGCGCTTTCGAGCAGTTTCTCGATGGCCATGGTGGCTCTCTCCCGCGCGCCGGTCCGGCGCCGCGCGTCTACCCTCTCCGTCCGTACTTCTGACTTAGCGCTTGGAGAACTGGTAGCTGCGGCGCGCCTTGGCCTTGCCGTACTTCTTGCGTTCCACCACGCGGCTGTCGCGGGTGAGAAAGCCGCCGGCCTTGAGCACCGGCCGCAAGTCCGGCTCGTGCAAGGTCAGCGCCTTGCTGATGCCGTGGCGCACCGCGCCCGCTTGCCCCGACAGGCCGCCGCCTTTTACCGACGCCCAGATGTCGAACTGGCCGGCGCGGTTGGCGGACACCAAGGGTTGCTGCACCAGCATGCGCAGCACCGGCCGCGCGAAATAGGTGTTCGCGTCGCGGCCGTTGATGGTGAACTTGCCGGCGCCGGGCTTGATCCAGACGCGGGCGACCGCGTTCTTGCGCTTGCCCGTGGCGTAGGAGCGGCCCTGGGTATCGCGCTTCACCTCGGCCACTTCGACCGGGGCCGGTTGCGGCTTGAGATCCTTCAGATCGGCAAGCGTGCGCCCTTCGGCCATGATCAATCTCTCCTCTTGTTCCGGCGGTTCAGCGCCGCCACGTCGAGCGGCGCCGGCTGTTGCGCCTCGTGCGGATGCTCCGTTCCCTTATAGACGCGGAGGTTGCGCAACTGCTGGCGCGCCAGCGGGCTTTCCTTGGGCAACATGCGTTCCACCGCCTTGGCGATGACGCGCTCGGGGAAACGGCCATCCAGGCGCTCGGCGAAGGTCAGCGTCTTGACGCCGCCCGGAAATCCGGTGTGCCAGTGAAAGACTTCCCGTTCGCGCTTGCGCCCGGTGAGATGCACTTTCTCGGCGTTGATGATGACGACGTTGTCGCCGCAATCGACGTGCGGCGTGTATTGCGCCTTGTGCTTGCCCCGCAGCCGCATCGCCACCAGCACCGCCAGCCGGCCCAGCACCAGGTTCTCGGCGTCGATCAGCACCCACTTCTTGCTGACCTCACCCGGCTTGGCGGAATAGGTTTTCATGGCGCGACCCGCTTTGGCTATGGCCCCCAGCGCACCGACAGGGGCGCTCTAGGCGTTCGAGAACGGCGCACTATGGCAGCATTTTTCCCCCTGTCAACGGCGAAGGCGCTTTCCGAACAGCGGATTATGGCGCGGTA
>CAZIVY010000294.1:0-4451 GCA_964542505.1 uncultured Rhodospirillaceae bacterium | reverse complement strand
ACACCGCGATGCAAACGTACCGCTACTCCTGGAACCAGCGAGCTATAGCCTCGGTCAGCGCCCTGGCGCTGCTGGCGGGCACAATAGCGCCGCTTTCGGTTACGCGAGCCGCGGGGGCCGCGGAAGCTGGCCCGCCGATATCGGCCGGCAGCGCCAGACCATCCCCTAAGTCGACCATCACGGCCAACAAGCCGCAGGCCGAGGCCGCCAAGCCGCAAGCCGAGACCACCGATTCCCTTAGCGGGAAGATCAAGAAGCAGGCTGCTTCGGTGGGCATGCTTCTGCTGCTTCTCGCGGCCGCGCCGGGCAATTTGGCGCGCAACGTCGATCAAGCCATCCAGAAGGCCGACTTCGGCAAGCCCAAGCCCGCCGAAGGCAAGAAGTCGGAAGATCAGGGTGGCGCGCCGTCCCCGCCGGGCCATGTGACCGCCACCGGCGCCTTGCCTGGGCCGCGCTGAACCCAAGCGATCACGTTCTTCCCAAATAGGGCCGCCATTGCGCGGCCCTATTTGTTTTGGGCAGGGCCGCCTTAGGGCGGCCTTGTTTGTTTCCGCCGAGGATCGTTTTGCCGGGGATCGTCCTGGCTGTGGAGGCCCGAGCCGGAATCGAACCGGCGTAAACGGATTTGCAGTCCGGTGCGTAGCCACTCCGCCATCGGGCCGTCACAGCCGTCCCGCTGCGCCTCTAGCTAGGCGTGGAAGGCAGGGGCGGTCAAGCAAGAACGCGGCTCGCCTCCCGGCCCGGTCGGGTCGGTTGAGTTCGCGGCGTCCGCGCTCTATATACACGCTCGGAACCCCGGATTGGCATGCGTCCTTCCAAAACAATGCAAGTCGCGGCGCGGCGGCACATGGTGCAGTGCCAATTGCTGCCGAATCAGGTCACCGACGCGCGGCTGATCGCCGCCATGGGTGACGTGCCGCGCGAGGCGTTCGCTCCGGAAAATCGCCGCGACATCGCCTACGGGGACAAGGACCTGGAACTGGCGCCTGGCCGCTTTCTCATGGAGCCTCGGGTTTTCGGGCGCCTGCTGCAGGCGGCGGACATCGCGCCCAGCGACGTGGTTCTCGATGTTGGTTGCGCCAGCGGCTACTCCACCGCTGTCCTGGCGCGGCTGGCGGCGACCGTGGTGGGGTTGGAGGCGGACAAGGCATTTGCCGCGGAAGCGGCCAGCACCCTAAGCCAGTTGAGCATCGACAATGCCGTGGTGGTCGAAGGATCGCTGGCCGCGGGCCTGCCAGATCAAGGCCCCTTCGACGTCATCGTGGTCGAGGGCGCCATCGAACGCCGCCCGGTAGAGCTTCTTGGACAGCTCGCCGAGGGCGGGCGCCTGGTGGCCGTCCAAAACCAGCAAGGCGTGGGCCGCGCCACGCTGTGGCGGCGCAGCGGAGCTTTGACGTCGCGGCGCGATTTGTTCGACGCCGCGGCGCCGAAGCTGCCGGAATTCAATTCCCCCGCCGCTTTCGTCTTTTGACCCGGATCCGCCGTCTCATGACCCCGGTGGCGCCTTTGCAAGCAAATCCGGCCGAACTGGCGGACTTGATCCGCCAGGGAAAGACGCCGCAAATCCTGGACGTGCGCGAAAATTGGGAGTTCGCGGTCGGCGCGCTGCCCGGGGCGACGCACATCCCGCTGTCCGAGATTCCCGAACGCGCGGGCGAAATCGACCGCAACCAGCCGCTGTTCGTCTATTGCCACCATGGCGGCCGCAGCCTGCGCGCCACCCAATGGCTGCGCGCCCAGGGCTTCGACCAAGCCACCAACCTGGCCGGGGGAATTCACCAATGGTCATTGCAAATTGATCCGTCGTTGCCGACCTACTAAACTCCTAGCCCGTGAGGCCGTCGGCGCAATGCCGGGGGTGGGGCAAGGAGGTTCAGCGATGCGGCATCTGCCGCTCGTCGCCGGGGGGGTGTTGGCGGCGTTCGTTTCAACCTCCGCCTTCGCGCAGAGCTTTGTCGATACGCTGGTGGCCGTCTACAACAACAGCCCTTCGCTGCAAGCCCAGCGGGCGGCGCTGCGGGCCGTCGACGAGGGCGTCCCGCAGGCCTTGTCGAACTGGCGGCCATCGGTCACGTTTTCCAGCGACTATGGCTGGCGCGATCAGACGACCAGCGGCCTGTCCTCCAGCAGCGGCGAGGGCGCGCTGCATCCCTTCACCAACACCCTGTCGTTGAGCCAACCGCTCTATCGCGGCGGGCGCACGGTGTCGGCGACGCAAAGCGCCGAGGCCAGCGTCCTGGCCGGACGCGCGAACCTTTTTTCCGCGGAGCAGAACGTGCTGTTCCAGGGGGCCACCGCCTATGTGGACGTGGTGCGCGACCAGGCGGTGGTGGAACTGAACCGCAACAACGAACAGCGCCTGCGCCGCCAGCTCGAAGCGACGCGCGACCGTTTCCGCGTCGGTGAAATCACGCGCACCGACGTGGCCCAGGCCGAGGCTCGGCTGAGCCGATCCATTTCGGACCGCATTTCCTCCGAAGGCAATCTTGCCTCCAGCCGCGCCGGATTCCGCCGCGTCGTAGGCGAAACCCCGCGCCAGTTGACGCCACCGCCGCCATTGCCGGCCCTGCCCAGTAACGAGGAAGAAGCCCAGGGCATCGCCGACAATGAAAGCCCCGATCTGCGCGCCGCTCTGCACCGCGAAAACGCGTCGCGCTACGACATTCGCACCACATCGGGATCGTTGCTGCCAACGGTGTCGCTGAACGCCTCCGCCAGCCGGGCGGAGGATTCGTCGTCGCGCGATACGACCACCGATACCGCGCGCATTACCATGCAGTTTTCCATGCCGCTGTACGAGTCCGGCAGCACCTACAGCCAGGTTCGGCAGCGCCGGCAGACCCACCAGCAGCGCCGCTTGGAGGTCGACGACGCCCGCCGGCAGGTGCGCGAGGCCGTCACCCGGGCATGGGAGGCCTTGACCACGGCGCGCGCCAACATCGTCGCCCGCCGGGCCGAAGTGGCGGCGAATCGCGTTGCCTTGGATGGGGTGATGCAGGAGGCCGAAGTGGGAGCGCGCACGACCTTGGACGTGCTGGACGCGGAACAGGAGCTGCTCGATTCGCAGGTGGCGCTGGCGCGGGCGCAGCGTGACGAATATGTGGCCGGGTTCCAGTTGCAGTCGGCGACGGGGCGGCTCTCGGCCGCTCGCCTGAGGCTGCCCGTGAATGCCTACGACCCCACCGAAAACTATGAGCGCGTACGCGACAAGTGGATAGGTCTCGATAACGGTCTCGATTGAGCGGAGCGCGGACGGGAACGCAAGGCGCTAGTGTTGTGGTTTCATCGCTTGATTCCCAATCAATGCATTGGAACCACAACACATCGTATTGGTTTTGCTAGTGTTACGATTCTGACGGTTCGGGAATGAACCGTCAGAATCGTAACACTAGTTGGTCGCCCGGACAGGTCGTATCCGGTCTGTCCGGGCGACCACTAGCAAATCTAATAGATTGTGGCACGCATCCGACGCTTCGAGTCTGTCGGATGCGTGCCACTAGCATTTGCGGCGGCGCTACCTTAAGTATTAGCGCCGCGCGAGCAGCGCTCTGTGGGGCGGGCGGGGGATGAGCGAACAGAAGTCCCAACAAGAACCGACGATGGAGGAAATTCTCGCCTCCATCCGACGCATTATTTCCGAGGATGGGAGCGAGCCCGGCAAGGCCGCGCCGCCACCGCCTCCGGCTGCCGCCGCCGCTCCTCCGCCACCCCCTGCGCCCGTGGCCGCGCCGCCACCTCCGGTAGCCGCGGCCCCGCCACCGCCACCCCCTCCGCCACCGGTTGAAGCCGACGTGCTTGAATTGACCCAGGTCGTCGAGGACGAACCCGAACCGCCGCCCCCCATGGAAGCCGCGGCCCCGGCGGCGGCGCAGCCGGCGATGGACGAGATCGGGTTCGACGACAGCTTGCTGGTATCGCCGCCCACGGCGAACACCGCCAGCGGCTCGTTCTCATCCTTGACGTCGGCGGTATCGGGAATGCGCGCCTTGGGAGTGGGCGACGGCAACCGGACGATCGAGGAACTGGTCAAGGAACTGCTGCGGCCGATGCTCAAGCAGTGGCTCGACGCCAATCTGGCGAAGATCGTTCAAAGGGTGGTGGAGCGCGAAGTGGCCCGCATCTCGGGCCGCGCCGAACGCCTGCCGCCGGATTGAGCCGCCCGTCGCCGCGGGCCACGGCAGGGACCGCGCTTAGTGTTGTGGTTCCAACGCTTGATCTCCGATCATCGCATTGGAACCACAACACAACGCATTGGTTTCGCTGGTGTTACGACTCTGACGGTTGGGGGACGAAGCGTCAGAGTCGTAACACTAGGAGCCTGTCCGAGTAATGGAGCGGTTCGCGACGCTGCCTCTTTTCGCCGTCCGGCTAGGCGCGACGCTGCTGGCGATGCCTGTCCATCGGCAAGGCGGCGCAACGACGCCCGGCGACGAAAAGAGGCGCGTCCCTTC
>CAZIVY010000293.1:0-10597 GCA_964542505.1 uncultured Rhodospirillaceae bacterium | reverse complement strand
ATCGCGGTCGCGCTCACGCCGTTCGGGCAGGTACGCAACAGCCTGGTCAGTGGCCACGAGGGCACGGGCATCGGCCTGCCTATCGTCGCTTCCTTGATGCGGTTGCACGGGGGCAGGATCGAGATCGAAAGCACCCCCGGTAAAGGCACGACGGTGAGCGTGATTCTCCCCGCCGAGCGCGTTCTGGCGAGGAAGTCGGCGCCCGCCCGCGAACTGGCCTAGTACCGACTTTCGCGAGTTCGCCGGTCGCGACACGCCACTCACGAACTCGCGAAAGCGGCACAGATTCACCAAGTTTGCACCCTTCATCCATGGTCCGCGCCCCTGGCGGCATCGCCGCCAATGCACAACAGCGCGTGGCTTGACGAGAGGCTGGGCGATCCGGAGGCGGCGGCCTGGGTCGGCGAGCCGGCGGAAATCGCCGACAATCTGGCGCGCGGCATCCGTGACATGCGGCCGCGCAAGGGCGGGCCGCGCCATTTTCTGCTGGTCGAGTATGCGAGCAACCGCCGGCGCAAGGCCAACGCCGTCTATCGCTTTACCCTGGCGGAAAAGGAAGCCGATGCGGACCAGGACTGGGAGGTCAGCGCCGCGACGATCGAGGCGTGGCGGAACGCGGACGAGGGGGAGGGGAAAAAATAGCGCCGGCCCCAAGGGCTGGGGCCGGCGACGGGTAGGGCGGGAAACGCTCGGCTTGAATTCCGTGCCCGGCGCGATCAGCGCGCGGGGATGAAACTGGTTTCGGAGTAGAAGATGTGACGGCCGATCTTCGGACCCCGGGCCAGACGCGTGCCCCAGCTCGGCGCCACGTAGTCGGCGTGGTACCACAGGGCGCCGTCGGTGGGGTCCTGCGAGAAGCCCCAATAAATGCGCTTCGCCAGACCGGTGGCACGCTGCCAAGAGGCCGAATCAACCGGCACGTCCGGGCGGCCGTCGCAATGGAACGAAAACTGGCAGCGGTTAAGAATGGCGTAGCCGCCTTGGCGGACGACGCCGCAAACGCTCTTGGGATAACGCGCGTCGTAGACGCGGTTCATCACCACATGGGCCACCGCCACTTGCCCGTCGCCGGGCTCGCCGCGGGCCTCGAAATAGATGGCCAGGGCCAAGCACTCGATTTCCTCCTCCAGGGCGATTTCCGCCCGCGCCGGAGTGGGGGCGAAGAGTGCAGCGGCCAAACCGAGAATTCCAACGGTCAGCCAGATGCGGGTACGAACGAAGTCGATCAAAGAAGTCGCGGCCAAGGTGTTAATCAGAGCCCGTTTGTTAACCTTAGATAGCGTTTCCATTTACCAACCCCCAAACATTTGTCTCTCGTTCCGTGAGCGAATACTGACGTTTTCAGAGTATTTGTGTCAACATTGCAGAAAGTTTTATTCAATTCTTTAACTAATTATCCAATATTAGGGTTAATTGGTAACTATTAACTTCCTTTAGTTTTGGGGGGTTGTGGAGAAATTGGGGCGACCGCCGCCGCCGGCGCGAGACGCCCGCCAGCTTGGTAAAGTCGGCCCCGGGAAGGTGGAATCCGACATTCGAGGGCTTTGGCGGACTTCTGGCGGGAGCTTTCAGGCGAGCCAGGGCGGCGCCCTGGGCGGCTCTAGTCCCGGCAGTTGCCCAAGGCGCGGTCGACGGCGGCGGAGCGCGCGGGGACGTCGATTTCCATGAACGAGGTCACATCAAGGGCGCGGTTTTCATGGGCATTGGCCGTGGGTTCGCGCGCCGCCCATTCGGCGACGACCGAATCCCGGGCGCGAAGGAGGCGCCGGATCTCGCCGCCGAACAGCCGCACCATGGCGGTTAGCCAGCGGGCAATCAACGGATAGGGCGGCACCGGCCGGACGGCGAAGCGGTCGAGCATGCGGCATACGTCGCCGGCCTTGTACCAGGTCTCGCCCGTCACCCAGCGGTTGGTGGTGAACAGCCGCGCCGCCTGCCCGCGATGGTCCATGGATATGGCGACAAGATGCGACAGGGCGTCGTTGTCGCCCGCCGGCGGAACCAGGCCGGCGAGGGGCGCCGGCGCGATTCCGGGCGGCATTCCAAGCGGGCGAAGAAACAAATGAAAGTGGCCGTGTTCGGGGAACGGCCGTTCGGCCTCGGGATGGCAGTGGTAATAGAACTGGGCGTGGCTGGCGGAATCGAAGGCGTCGCCCGGCGGGTGGTGCTCCCACGCCGCCACCTGGGGCGCCGGGCCCAGGATTTCGTGGACGATGTCGTCGCCGGTGGCGTCGAGGACGCGCAGGCAGAGGCGAATTTCATCCGCGGCGGCGGCCAAATCCGCCAATTGCGGGCGGCCTAAATGCCGCAAGGCGCCGTTATCGGCTTCGACGCGGGCAAGGGCGGGCGGCGGCGAGGGCATGGTCCATCTGTCGTCGCGAAGCGCAGCACCTTTTGCGCGCCACATAATATGATAGGGCCGGCGCGGGAATACACTTCAATCCGATCGCCGCGTCGTAACAGGGGGACGGACGATGCCCATTCTTCGCCGCCGCCGCTTGCCGGACGCCGTCTTGCCACTGGCCGCGGGGGCATTGCTGCCGGCGGTGGCCGTGCTCGGGTGGCTGGCGGCGCGCGATCACGTATCGTGGGGGGCGGCGCTGTTGGGCATGGCGGCAGCGGCCGCCGTGTCGCTGGCCCTGGCCGCCTATTTCGCCGCCAGCCTGCGGCACCTGGCCGAACGCATTGGCGGGCTGGCCGAGAATCCGGCCGCCATTCGGCCTCCGGCGATGGCGGCGCCGGGGCTCGCCGGACTCAACGCGGCGGTCCAGCACCTGGAGCTGGGGTTGCAGCGCGAGCGTGTCCGCCGTGACGCCGCCGACAATGCCAACGCCGCCATCGTCGATGGCTTGCCGGATGCGCTTCTGGCGCTCGACCGGGAACGGCGGGTGACCGGCGCCAACGCCGCGGCGCGCCGCTTGCTGACGGCGGACGCGGTGGGCCACGACCTCGCCTTGAGCCTGCGCGACGCGGCGGTCCTGGAAGCGGTGGACGCGGCCCTGACCGGCGCCGGCCCCGAGCGCGCGCTCGCCATCGCCAGGGTGGGGCCGCCGGCGCGGCATTTCAGCGTCCGCGTCGTGGCTCTGCCGCGCGGCGGGATGAGCGCCGCCGTCGTCGTGCTGCACGACGTGACCGACACCAAGCGCGCCGAGGCCATGCGCGCCGACTTCGTCGCCAACGCCAGCCACGAACTGCGCACCCCGCTGGCCGGCCTCGTGGGCATCATCGAGACGCTGCGCGGCCCGGCCAAGGACGACGCCGAGGCGCGGCAGCGATTTCTCGCCGTCATGCACGAACAAACGGCGCGCCTGGCGCGCCTGGTGAACGATCTCCTGTCGCTGTCGCGCATCGAGGCCAGCGAGCACGATCGGCCGCGGGAGCGGGTGGACATGGGGTCGGTGGTGCGCGATGTCGCCGGCCTGCTGCAACTGGCGGCGGAGAAACGCGGCATGAGCATCGTCATCGACGCCGTCCCGGACCTGCCGCCGGTCCTCGGCGCCCGCGACGAGCTGACGCAGGTGGTGCAGAACCTGATGGACAACGCCATCCGCTACGGCCGGCCCGGCACGCCGGTGCGCGTCGCCATCGCCACCGCGCCGGCGGAAGGCTTGCCCCAACCCGCCCAGCAGGCGGTGGAGGTGAGCGTCAGCGACCAGGGCGACGGCATAGCCCATGAACACCTGCCGCGCTTGACGGAGCGCTTTTACCGCGTCGATTCGGCGCGCAGCCGGGCGCTGGGCGGCACCGGGCTTGGCCTCGCCATCGTCAAGCACGCGCTCATTCGCCATCGTGGCCGCCTGGATATCAGCAGCACGGTGGGCGGCGGCTCCACGTTCCGCGTCATTCTCCCCGCCGACGGAACGACCGTCACGAAAGTGCAACATAACTGACTTATGTGGTTCATGTTCGATCGCTAGCGTGCGGCCATGGACAGGCGGATGCCTGTCGCCCGATCAGGAGGAACGACCGTGAATTTCCAAAACCTAGCTATCGCCATTGTGGCCGCGACGACGCTGGCGTTGCCCGCCGCGGCGCGCGAGCAAATCCGCATCGCCGGATCCTCGACCGTGTTTCCGTTCACCACCGTCGTCGCCGAACAGTTCGGCCGCCTGGGGAAATTCAAGACCCCCATCGTCGAGAGCACCGGCACGGGCGGCGGATTCAAGCTTTTTTGCGCCGGCATCGGGCCGCAGCACCCCGACATCTCCATGGCTTCGCGCGCCATCAAATCGAGCGAAGTCGACGCCTGCAAGGCAGCGGGGGTCGGCGCGGTCACTGAAATCAAGATCGGCTTCGACGGCATTGTCCTCGCCGCCTCGAAACAAACTCCGCGCGTGAACGTGACGCGCCGGCAGGTGTTCCTGGCGCTGGCCAAGAACGTGCCGCAAGGGGGCAAGCTGGTGCGCAATCCCTATGTGCGCTGGAGCGACATCGACCCGAAACTTCCGGCGAACAAGATCGAAGTCATGGGGCCGCCGCCCACGTCGGGCACGCGCGACGCATTCGTCGAACTGGTGATGGACGCCGGCTGCCAGGGTATCCCCGAGATCGACGCCCTGAAGGCCGACGCCAAGGCGCACGCTTCGGCCTGCCAGGGGCTGCGCGAGGACGGGGCTTATATCGACGCCGGCGAGAACGACAACCTGATCGTGCAGAAGCTGGCGGCCAACCCAAGCGCCGTGGGCGTCTTCGGCTACAGCTTCCTGGACCAGAACGGCGACAAGATCCACGGCTGGCAAGTGGACGGCGTTCAACCGACATTCGAGATGATCGCCAGCGGCAAGTACGCGGTATCGCGGCCACTGTTCATTTACGTGAAGAACGCCCATGTGGATATCGTTCCCGGATTGAAGGACTTCGTCGCCGAGTTCACCTCGCCCAAGGCCTTCGGCGCCGATGGCTACTTGGCCGACAAGGGACTGATCCCGCTCCTGGCCGACGAGCAGCGCGCGGTTCGCGAACGGGCGCTGGCGTTGAAACCACTGGCGATGTGAGCGAGAACCCCGAGCCGCCGGTCGCCCACCGGCGGCTCGGGCGCACCCTAATATTGAGTATTGAGGAATTCGCCGGCCGATGACCGTTGTCGTGATAGCCCTTTGCTTCGCGCTTACCGGCCTCGCTTTTCATCTTGGGCGGGGATGGGCGTTGGCGGCGGGCGGCGCAGGACGCTTGCATTCGCGCCCCTCCTATCATGGCGCTTACGTCGCTATTTGCGCCGCCCTGCCGGCGGCGATGCTGATGCTGGCGTGGCCGGCGCTGGAGCCGGCGCTGTTGCGGGTGCTGTTGGCCGCCGACGCGGCGCCGCTTGCCCGCGACATGAGCGACGCGGGGCGCTCCGTCCTCTGGGGTGACGCGCGCCAAATCGCCAGCGGCCATGAACTGGGCCGCCCGGTGAGCGAGGCCATGCGCGCCTTCGCCGCCGACTACGCGGTGGCCGAGCAGCGGCTCCGCATCGGATTCGGGATCGCGATCGCCGGCTTGGCGGGCACGGGATTCCTTTACGCGCGGCGGCGCGTGGCTCCCGCCTTCCGCGCCCGGCAGGCGGTGGAGCGGGTGGTGACCGCCGGGCTTATTCTCTGCGCGCTGGTCGCGGTGCTGACCACAATGGGAATCGTGCTCTCGCTCTTGTTCGAGACGGCGCGATTCTTCACCCTGGTGCCAATCGAGGAGTTCTTGTTCGGCACCACCTGGAGCCCGCAAATCGCGCTGCGCTCCGATCAGGTGGGTTCGTCGGGCGGTTTCGGCGCCGTGCCGCTGTTCGCGGGCACGCTGCTGATCAGCGGCGTCGCCCTGTTTGTCGCCGGCCCCATCGGCCTCGCCAGCGCGATCTACCTGGCGGAATTCGCGCCCCCGCGCCAGCGCGCCACGCTCAAGCCGCTGCTCGAGGTCCTGGCCGGCATCCCCACCGTGGTCTATGGCTTTTTCGCCGCGTTGACGGTCGCCCCCTTGATCCGATCGCTCGGCGAGTCGGTTGGACTCGATGTCGCCTCGGAAAGCGCGCTGGCGGCCGGCCTGGTCATGGGCGTGATGGTCATCCCCTCGGTATCGTCCTTGTCCGACGACGTGATCAACGCCGTGCCGCAAAACCTGCGCGAAGGGTCCTACGCGCTGGGGGCGACGCAGGCGGAAACGATCTTGCGCGTGGTGCTGCCGGCGGCGCTGCCGGGCATCGTCGGCGCGTTGATGCTGGCGATCAGCCGCGCCATCGGCGAAACCATGATCGTGGTCATGGCGGCGGGGCTGACCGGCAACCTGACCGGGAACCCGTTGCAGGCGGTCACCACGGTGACGGTGCAGATCGCCACCCTGCTGGTGGGCGACCAGGAATTCGACAACCCGAAAACCTTGGCGGCGTTCGCCCTCGGGCTGACGCTGTTCCTGGCGACGCTGGCGCTGAACGTGGCGGCGCTGATGGTGGTCAAACGCTACCGGGAACAATATGACTGACGCGGCCCGCACCGCTTTCCTTGTCCTGAGCAGCCCGGCGGGAAAGCGGCGGCTGAAGCGCCGGCACGCGGCCGAGCGCCGGTTGCGCCGGCTTGGCGTTGGCGCCATCGTCGCCGCCATGCTCTTCCTGGCCCTGATGCTGGCGGGCATCGTCGCCAAGGGATGGAGCGCCATTGTTCACACTCATATTCGGCTCGAGGTGTTCTTCGACCCAGGGGTCATCGACCCCGAAGGCGGACGCGACCCCGGGCGCATGGACGGCGCCGACTATTCGAGCCTCGCGCGGGCGGCGCTGGCGGCGAACTTTCCCGAGGCGCGCGATCGAAACGCACGGCGCGATCTGAACGCGTTGCTAAGCCAGGGCGCCGCCGACGCCTTGCGCGCGCTGGTGCGCGACGACCCCGCCTTGGTGGGTCAACGCCGCGCGGCGTGGGTGCCGGCCAGTTCCGACATCGACGTCCTGAGCAAGGGCGGATCGCGGCGCGACGCTCCGGAAGCGGAACGCAAGGTCAAGGACAATCAATTGGCGTGGTTCGAGGCGCTGGAGGCCAGAGGCGACACGGAATGGCGGTACAATCACCGCTTTCTTTTCGGCGGCGACAGCCGCGAGCCGGAATGGGCCGGCGTCGGCGGCGCCATCGTGGGATCGTTCTTCGCCCTGGCGACGGCCATATTGCTGGCGCTGCCCATCGGGGTTTTCGCCGCCGTCTATCTGGAGGAGTTCGCGCCCAAGAACCGATGGACCGACTTCATCGAGATCAACACCAACAACCTGGCGGCGGTGCCCTCGATCGTCTTCGGCTTGCTGGGCCTGGCGCTTTTCCTCGGCGTCCTAGGCCTACCGCGCTCGGCATCGGTGGTGGGGGGCATGGTGCTGGCGCTGATGACCTTGCCGGTGATCATCATCGCCGCGCGGGCGGCGCTGAAGGCGGTGCCGCCCTCGATCCGCGAGGCCGCGATGGGCATAGGGGCGTCGCCGCAGCAGGTGGTCTGGCACCACGTGCTGCCGCTGGCCGTGCCCGGCATCCTTACCGGCGCGGTCATCGGCTTCGCCCGCGCATTGGGCGAGTCGGCGCCGCTGCTCCTCGTCGGCATGGTCGCCTTCGTCGTCGACGTTCCCGGCGGCGCCACCGACCCGGCGACGGCGCTGCCGGTGCAAATCTATATGTGGGCCGACAGCCCGGAGCGCGGCTTCGCCGAAAAGGCGGCGGCCGCTATTCTGGTATTGTTGGCGTTCCTGGCGGTGATGAATTCCCTTGCCGTCTATATGCGCCGGAGGTTCGAGCGCCGATGGTAATGCCCGATCTCGCCCCGCGGGAACGCGCGCCCGCCGTTGTGCGCCCGCCCAAGATGCGGATCGAAAACCTCAGCGTCTTCTACGGCGAGAAACAAGCCTTGCATGGCGTGTCGCTGGACATCGGCGAGCGCGAGGTGACGGCCCTGATCGGGCCTTCCGGTTGCGGCAAGACCACGTTTCTGCGCTGCCTCAACCGCATGAACGACCACATTCCGGGCATCCGCATCGAGGGCCGCGTCACGCTGGACGGCGACGACCTCTACGATCCGGCGGTGGACGTGGTGCACCTCCGCGCGCGGGTGGGCATGGTGTTCCAGAAACCCAACCCCTTCCCGAAGTCGATCTACGAGAACGTCGCCTATGGCCCGCGCCTGCATGGATTGGCGCGCAGCCGCGAAGAGCTTGACGCCATCGTGACCGAGAGCCTGGAACGCGCGGCGCTGTTCGACGAGGTGCGCGACCGGCTGGACGCGCCGGGCACCAGCCTTTCCGGCGGCCAGCAGCAGCGGCTTTGCATCGCCCGCGCCATCGCCGTCAACCCGGACGTGATCCTGATGGACGAGCCGTGCTCGGCGCTGGATCCCATCGCCACCGCGCGCATCGAGGGCCTGATCGACGAGTTGCGGGAGAATTTCACCATCGTCATCGTCACCCATAACATGCAGCAGGCGGCGCGGGTGTCGCAGCGCACGGCGTTCTTCCACCTGGGCCGGGTGCTCGAGATCGGCGACACGCCGGCGATGTTCACCAACCCGCGGCACGAGCGCACCCAGGCCTATATCACTGGCCGCTTCGGCTGAGCGGGCGGGAGGCACGATGAGCAACAACCACATCATCAAGCGCTACGACGACGAACTGCGGCAACTGGAAAACACCATCGCCATGATGGGCGGCCTGGCGGAATCGCAGCTCGCCTCGGCGATCGAGGCGGTGACGCGGCGCGACAGCGAGCTCGCGGTGCGGGTGATCGAGGGCGACGACAAGGTGGACCTGCTGGAGCAGCAGGTGGACGAGCTGGTCATGCGCCTCTTCGCCTTGCGACAACCGATGGCGGGCGACCTGCGCCACATCCTGGCGGCGCGCCGGGTGGCGAGCGAGCTCGAGCGCATCGCCGATTACGCCGCCAACGTCGCCAAGCGCGCCATGGTGCTGAACCAGGTGCCGGCGGTGCGGCCGGTGTACGCCATCCCGCGCATGGGCCAACTTGTCCAGGCGATGATCAAGGGCGCGCTCGACGCCTATGTGGCGCACGACGCCGACAAGGCGGTGGCGGTGTGGCGGAGCGACGAGCAGGTGGACGAGCTGCACAACAGCCTGTTCCGCGAACTGCTCACCTACATGATGGAGGACCCCCGCTCCATCACCACCTGCGCGCACCTCCTGTTCATGGCCAAGAACATCGAACGCATCGGCGACCACACCACCAACATCGCCGAGATGATCTATTTCAGCGAACGCGGCGAGCCGCTGAAGCGCTCGCGCCCGAAAGGCGACAACACCGCCTTCGCCTTGGTGACCCGGCGCGGCGAACCAGAGACGCCGCCGTCGTGAAGCCGCGCATCCTGGTGGTCGAGGACGAACCGGCGCTGGTGGGCCTGCTGCGCTACAACCTCGAAGCCGAGGGCTACGAGGTGGCGGAGGCCGCCGACGGCCACGAGGCGCTGCTGCAAGTAGCGGAGCGGCCGCCGGACGCGATCCTGCTCGACTGGATGCTGCCGGGAGTATCGGGGCTGGAGGTCTGCCGGCAGGTTCGCCGCCAGGCCGCCACGCGCGCCATCCCCATCCTCATGCTGACGGCGCGCGGCGAGGAGGCCGACCGCGTGCGCGGCCTCGACCTTGGCGCCGACGACTATGTGACCAAGCCGTTTTCGCCCGGCGAGCTGATGGCCAGGCTGCGCGCGCTCTTGCGCCGGGCGCGCCCCTTGCTGGTGGCGAATGCGCTCCGTTGCGGCGATATCGTGCTCGACATGGGCGCCCACCGGGTGAGCCGGCGGAACCGCGACGTTCATCTCGGCCCCACCGAATTCCGCCTGTTGCGCCACCTGATGGAACATCCGGGGCGCGTGATGTCGCGCGACCAGTTGCTGGATGCGGTGTGGGGGCGCGACGCGGACGTCGAGCAGCGCACGGTGGACGTCCACATCCGCCGCTTGCGTCTGGCGCTCCGACAGGAGGGCGCGCCCGACCCCATCCGCACCGTGCGCTCGGCCGGCTACGCGCTGGAGCCGCCGAAAAATCCGGTCTAGCGCTGTACGCCGGGCCGGCGGCGAAGGGCGTCCAACAGGGCGTCGATGGAGCCGCCGCCGTTCTGGATGACGGCGGCGAATTCCGAGCGATGGGTGATCGCCATGCTCACGCCCTCGACGACGACGTCGATGATCTTGTAGTCCGAATCCGCGCCGCGGACGCGCCAATCGATGCGCACCGGCGGCCCGTGATCGCGCTCCACCAACGAATGGACGACGCTTTCGCCGTTGGCGTCGGTACGGACGTCCTTGATCATGAAAGTTTCGCCCGAATACTGGTTCAGGCGCAGCAGATAGGCGCTGACAATGTAGTCGCGAAACAGGCGCTGGTACTCGGCGCGCTGCGCTTCCGTCGCCGTGCGCCAATGGCGGCCGAGAACGAACTGGCTGATGCGGTCGATGTCGAAACCCTTGCTGAACAGACGGCGAAACTCGCTCTCGCGCTCGGCGCGCGGCAAGTCGGCGTTGCCCAGCATGTCCATCACTTCGTTCGAGAGGCTGTTGACGAAAGCGCCCGGACCGGTGTCGCTCGGCGCGGCCTTGGAAGCCGCTGGAGCGAAGGCGGCGAGACAAAGCGTCAGGGCAAGAAACGCGAGGCGCGGAAACA
>CAZIVY010000292.1:0-4773 GCA_964542505.1 uncultured Rhodospirillaceae bacterium | reverse complement strand
GGCGCCGTAAAGATCGGCGAGAGCGAGGCGCGTCCGGTACAAGCGCGCCATGCTGAGCTTGGAGCCCGAGAGCACGATCTGCTCCAGGTTGCGGCCGCTGAGATCGACGCCCGACAGGTCGTGAAAGCGCAACGAGGCGCGCCGGCCGCCGGGCAGGCGTTCGAGGTAATCGCTGTGGCGGCGGAGCACGGCCTCGAGCTCGCCCGAACTGGGGCGAACCCAGGTGATGCCCGCTACTTTCGCCTTATCGGCTTTGTCCACCGCCATGCGCGTCTATCGCCAACTGAACTCGTTCGGGTGCAGCGGGTCCGGTTTGCCCTCATGCCTCGATCCTCGCCGCCTTCGGCGTCTCGACAGCATCAGGGACTTGGTTTTGGCCCCACCCTGCTCAAACCGCGAAGCGGTTTGAATGTCGAAGGGAGAAGCCGCCAAACCGACCCGCTACACGGGGTCCGGCCAATTTCGGCGAAGTCGATTAATGCGCCGTTAAGATTGTGGCGGCGGGGGTGCATCCGAAACGTTCGCGCCTGCGTAGGAGAGGGTAGCCGCCGGATTTGGCGGCGCGAACAAGGGAGACATCTCATGCAACCCAAGAACCTCTACGCCACGGCCGCGGTTTTGGCCGCGGCCTTGGCCACGCCGGCCTTCGCGTCCAGCCACCTGGACGCCCCCTCGATAATCCTCGACGATCCAGCCAATACCACCGACGTTTACGCTTTCGTCAGCGCCGGGGGCGGGACGCCGTATTTGAGCACGGCGCTTGCGGTTTACCCCTTCCAGGAGCCTGGGACTGGCCCCAACAGTTACCGCTTCGACGACCGGGTGCTGTACGAAATCCACGTCGCGCTCGACGGGAACGTCGCCCGCGGCAAGGCGGACATCTCCTACCAGTTCCGGTTCGACACCAAGTTCGCGAATTCGAACACCATTCTTCAAGCCTATCTGGGCGTAGTCCAGCCCGCCGGGGTCGGAAGTTTCCCGGCCAACCAGAACTTGCGGCAGTCCTACACCTTGACAATGGTCGATCATCGTAAGGGCGCCAAGACGGTTCTCGGCGCCGGTCCGAGCGACGGCCTGACGGTGCCGCCGAACAACCAGGGTCTGTTGACGCCCTTCTACAATCAAGGCGACAACGGCGACAAACCGGCCAAGGAAGGGGTGGCGAAGGAAGCCGATCTCGACCCCTATACGCGCAACGCGATCGCCGAGTTGCCCCGCGGCTACCGCGGCTTCGCCGGGCAGCGCGACGACGGCTTTTACGCCGACATTCATTCGATCTTCGATCTCGATTTCAGCTTTGGCCGCAATACCGGCACCCCGACCAAGCCCTACGACGGTCAAGGCGGCTTCAATGTTCACACCATCGCGCTGAACATCCCGCTTGCCGAACTGGGCGGGGCCAAGATCGCCGGCGTTTACGCCACCACCAGCCGAATGGCGGCCAAGGGTGGCGACGACGACGACGACCGCGATGACGATCGCGACTTCGTTCAGGTCGCGCGGCAAGGCAATCCGCTGTTCGTCGAAGGCCTGGTCGCCTTGAAGGACAAGGACCGCTACCTGCGGAGCAAGCCGACGGGCGACGTTCGTTTCGCCAAGTATGCCGATGATCCGGAAATTTCGCGCGTTCTCGGCGTGACGCCCATCATTCCGGGGCTGATTCGCTCGATCTTCATTCCGGATTTGATCAAGGTCGACTTGACCACCGGTCCGGCGCGGCTTGCCGGCGAGGACGGTTTCCATCGGCTCGGCGTCTTCGGCGGCGATGTCCTGAAAAGCCTGGTCCAGGATCCGTTCGGTAACGGCGGCTTCATTCCCGGAGGCTGGCCCAATGGCCGGCGCTTTGGCGACGACGTCACCGACATCGCGATAATCGCCTTGGGCGCGGCTGGGCCAGGACCCGACTTTTCCAAGGTCGATGCCGACCGCGTCACCAAGAACGACATCACCTACAACGATGTCTTCCCCTACGCGGCAACGCCGCTGAACGGCCGCAATCACGGCCATCACGACGGCGGCAGCGAGTAGGACCGGCGAATCGGGGCGGACATCGTGTCCGCCCCGAGGTTCCCGCGTTCCTTTCCATGCGCGTCCCCCTCCACCGACCCTTTGCCGCGATCATGGCCGTGATCGCGGTCCTGTTGTCGTTCGGGGCCGCCATGGCCGAACCTTATCGGCCCGCCAGCGACACCGATGTCCTCCAATTTCTTCCCAATCCAAGCGATCAAACACGGCGCGAACTGCGCCGCCTGCGCGCGGAACTGGCGAAGGATGCTAAGAACCTGACAGTCGCGCTTCGCCTCGCCCGCCGTTACGTGGAGCTCGGCCGCGCCGAATCGGACCCGCGTTACCGCGGCTACGCCGAAGCGGCGCTGCATCCCTGGTGGAATCTGGGCGAGCCGCCGGCCGAGGTCCTGGCGCTGCGCGGCGCCATCAAGCAAAGCCGGCACGACTTCGCCGGCGCTCTCGCCGACCTGGACCAGGTGCTCGGCCGCGACCCGCGCAATGCCCAAGCCTTGCTGACCCGAGCGGTGGTGTTGCGCGTTGTCGGCCAACTGCGCGCCGCGGATGAAAGCTGCGTCCGTTTGGCGCCTTTGACCCCGGCGCTCATCGGCGCCGGATGCTTCGCCGCGGTCGCCAGCCTCGATGGCCGGGCCGCGGCGGCGGAGGAGACGCTTGGGCGCGCTCTCGCGGCGGCCGACGCGAAAACCGATCCGTCCCTTCGCGTCTGGGCCTTGATCGTAAGGGCCGAGATCGCCGAGCGGCGCGGCGACGCCGAGGCGGCCGAGCGTCATTTCCGCGCCGCGCTTGGTCTTGGCCTGCGCGACGATTATCTGCTGGCGGCCTATGTCGATTTCCTGCTCGACCAGGGGCGGGCGGCCGACGCCTTGGCGCTGCTGGAACCGGCGCCGCGCACCGACGGGCTGCTGCTGCGGCTGGCATTGGCCGAGCGCCAGGTCCGGGCGCCGCGACTGACTTACCATGTGGCCGAGCTGGCGGCGCGCTTCGACGCCAGCCGCGCGCGCGGCGATGCGCTCCACCAGCGCGAAGAGGCGCGCTTCGCCTTGCACCTAGTGGATCGGCCGGCCCAGGCGCTGGCGCTGGCGCTCGCCAACTGGGCCGTGCAGCGCGAGCCGTGGGACGCGCGCCTGGTGTTGGAGGCGGCCCTGGCGGCGGACGAGCCGCAAGCGGCGGGCGAGGTTCTGCGGTGGATGGAGGCGACACGCATCGAGGACGCTCGGCTGCGCCGCCTGGCGCGTCAAATCGGGGGGGCGCGGTCGTGATGCGCTGGCTTTCGGTTTTGGCGGCACTTGCCGCTTTCACCGGCGCGGCTGAAGCGCACAAGCCGAGCGACAGTTACCTCGCGCTTTCGGTGAACGCCGAGACGATCAGCGGCCAATGGGACATCGCGTTGCGCGACCTCGATTTCGCCATCGGCCTGGACCAGGACGATGACGGCGCGATCACCTGGGGCGAACTCGCGGCGCGCTTCGACGCCGTCACCGCCTACGCCTTCGGGCGGTTGAAGCTGCAAGCCGACGGGGCCGCCTGTGGGTTGCGGGCGACCGGCCGGCTGGTGGATCGGCACAGCGACGGGGCGTATGCGGTGCTGCGCTTCACCGCCGCCTGCCCACAACCGCCGCGCGAACTCAGCGTCGCCTACAGCCTGCTGTTCGACGTCGATCCGCAGCACCGGGGCTTGCTGCGCCTGGAGCATCGGGCGGCCACGCAAACGGCGGTCTTGGCCCCGGGGCAAGCCAGCCGGCGCTTCGAACTGGACCGCGTGCGGTTATGGACGACGCTCGGCGACTATGGGCGCGAAGGAATCTGGCATATCTGGATCGGCTACGATCACGTGCTGTTCCTGCTCACCCTGCTGCTGCCGGCGGCGCTGCGCCGCGAGCGCGGCCGCTGGCACGCGGCCGCCGCCTGGCGCCCGGTCGCGCTCGGCGTGGTGAAAATCGTCACCGCCTTCACGCTCGCCCATTCGCTGACCCTTTCGTTGGCGGCGCTGGGTTACATTGCGCTTCCGACGCGCCTGGTCGAATCGGCCATCGCCGCCTCGGTCATTGCCGCCGCCGTCAATAACGTCTGGCCCGTAGTGACCACGCGGTTGTGGGCGGTCGCTTTCGCCTTCGGCCTGGTGCACGGGCTGGGTTTCGCCACGGTGCTGATGGAACTGGGTTTGCCCCCCGCCGCCCTGACCGCCGCCTTGCTGGGGTTCAATCTCGGGGTCGAGATCGGGCAGCTCGCCATCGTGCTGGCGGTGCTGCCGGTGGTGTACGGCCTGCGCTCATGGCCGCTCTACCCGCGCGTCGCCTTGCAGGCCGGATCGTTGCTGGTCGCCGCCGTCGCCGCCTATTGGCTGGCGGAACGCACGTCGCTCTGGTCGTGACCTCCAGAATCGGCGGCTACGCTGGCGCGAACGGGTTCTTGCCCTTGCGCCAGACGAGGCGCACCGGCACGCCGGGGAGATCGAAGGCCTCGCGGAGGGCGTTGACCAGATAGCGGCCATAGGCTTCAGGCATTTTCTCCGGCCGGCTGGCGAAGAGCGCGATGGTCGGCGGCCGGGTCTTGACCTGGGTGGCGTAGCGGATGCGGATGTGGCGTCCCTGCACCGCCGGCGGCGGATGCGCCGCCGTCGCCGCCGCCAGCCAGCGGTTCAACGCCGCGGTGGGGAAGCGGCGATTCCACTGGTCGTAAAGCGCGAACACGCGCGGCATGAGCCGATCCACGTGACGGCCGGTGAGCGCCGAGAAGGTCAGCACCGGC
>CAZIVY010000291.1:0-27957 GCA_964542505.1 uncultured Rhodospirillaceae bacterium | reverse complement strand
GCTAGAGCAGCATCCGCTCAATTGGAATCGCTTTCAGCAATCCAATGAGCGGATAAAGCTGCTCTATCACCTTGAAATCTAGAGCAATTTTTTCAAGTTAGATTGAACCGGGCGGGTCAATCTAACTTGATATTGCTCTAGCGCGAGGCGTGGCTCTTCTTGCTGGCCGTGCGGCCAAAAACGCGGCGGAAAATCGTGCCGACGTGCCGCAAGTGAAAATCGATATCGAACAAGGCGGCGATTTCCTTTTCGCCCAGGCAGGCGCGCACCTCGGCGTCGGCGCCAAGCGCCGCCTGCATGTTCCCGCCGTTTCGCCAGACTGCCATGGCGTGGCGCTGCACCAGGGCATAGGCGGCTTCGCGGCTTAAACCTCCTCGAGTCAATGCGAGCAGCACGCGCTGGGAATGGATGACGCCGCCCAGCGCGTCGAGGTTGTGGCGCATCCGGTCCGGGTGGACGACCAACTGTTCCACCACCTCGGCCAGGCGGTTTAGGGCAAAATCGAGATGGACCGTGGCGTCGGGGCCGATGCCGCGCTCGACCGAGGAATGGCTGATGTCGCGCTCGTGCCACAGGGCGACATTCTCCAGCGCCGGCACCAGGGCGGATCGCACCAGGCGCGCCAAGCCGGTGAGGTTTTCGCTCAAGACCGGGTTGCGCTTATGGGGCATGGAGGATGAGCCCTTCTGCTCCGGGGCGAAGTATTCCTCCGCCTCGCGCACCTCGCTGCGCTGGAGATGGCGGATCTCGGTCGCCAGGCGCTCGATCGAGCTCGCGGTCACCGCCAGGGCGGCGAAAAAAGCCGCGTGGCGGTCGCGGGGGATGACTTGCGTTCCCACCGGCTCGGGCGCCAGGCCAAGCTTACGCGCCACATGCGCCTCGACCCGCGGATCCACATGGGCGAAGGTGCCCATGGCGCCGGAAATCTTGCAGGTGGCCACCTCGCGGCGGGCCGCCACAAGACGCTCGCGGTTGCGGGCGAATTCGGCGTAGTGGCCGGCGAGCTTGAGGCCGAAGGTGGTGGGCTCGGCGTGGATGCCGTGACTGCGGCCGATACAGGGCGTCATCTTGTGTTCAAGGGCGCGGCGCTTCAGCGCCTTCAGCAGACGGTCGATGCCGGCCAGCAATAGATCCGCTGCCTGCACGAGCTGGAGGCCCAAGCAGGTATCGAGCACGTCGGACGAGGTCATGCCCTGGTGCACGAAGCGCGCCGCCGGGCCGATATGCTCGGCCAGGTTGGTGAGGAAGGCGATGACGTCGTGGCGGGTCTTGCGCTCGATGGCGTCGATGCGCGCGACGTCGAAGCGGCCCTTGCGCCACACCTCGCGCGCCGCCGACTTGGGGATCAGGCCCAGCGCCGCCTGGGCGTCGCAGGCATGGGCCTCGATCTCGAACCAGATGCGGAATTTGTTCGCCGGTTCCCAGATGCGGGCCATTTCCGGCCGGGTGTAGCGAGAGATCATCGGAGTGCCGAGAACGACGACGCAAAAACCGGCCGCGGGGCGCGGCCAGTGGCCAGACCGGCAACATAGCATGGCGAGGGATAGGCCACGAGCGCGGATGCGCGGCGCGCCGATGGGCGGCGCGTGGGGTAGAGCGCCCGGGCTGACCGGCGGCGCGGGGGCCGCCGGGAAGGAGGCGTTTAGCGCTTGCCCAGGCGGCGCTCGGTGGCGCCCACGGTCAAGGCGACGTGGGTCAGCAACAGGCGCTGGTAAAGCGTGCCGGGCAGGCTGTCGAGCACCTTGAGATCGATGGCGCGGCGACGGCCGCTGGCGAAGGTGGTGAACGCGAAAGCGGCAAATGCGCTGGACGCGGCAATGACAAGGTCAGTCAGGACCGGCAACATCGACACCCCCAAAAAATGTCAAACGAGCGGTGAATTGATGAATAGAAGTATAATAAAACTTTAAGGAATAATCAACGTTGATGAAGGGATAACCCCAAATATTCGCGGTTAATATCAACGGGTTGACTTCTGTCGCCTTGCCCGCGGCCGGGCGGCCGCGGCCGGATCAGATCAGGCCGAGGCTCTTGAAGCTGACATGGCGGTCCTTGCCCATCACCAGATGGTCGTGGAGGGCGATGCCCACGCCCTTGGCGGCTTCCTGCACGCGCCGGGTCACTTCGATGTCGCCGGCGGATGGGGTGGGGTCGCCGGAGGGATGGTTGTGGAGGAGCCTTTTAATTTTCATTATCTATTTGAAAAACAATACATATTTACAATTTTTTTGACGGTGAGGGGGCGGTATTTGGGGGCGGTATTGTGTGCTCCTGCGTGATCATCACATTCCCTCACTGGCGTCCATCGTGAGTTGGTTTGAGGCACGGCACGTCACCATATTCTTTTGATCCCACGCCCCAAGCTCCTCGATCGGATACAGCACTGCCTTGCCGATCTTGATGTAGGTCGGCCCAATCCTCATAGCTCGCCAGTTTCGCAGTGTCCCAACCGAGATGCTACCGCGATAGCGGTCTGAGACTTCCTCAGCCGTCAGATATTTTCTCTCTTCCATCGAGCCCTCCGATTAATGCACTGCTCGCGACAACCGTCGCTGCGCGCTCTGATCAAACTTCACCAAGTGCGGCGCGGATCAGGTTCGATCAGGTTCCCGAACTTTAGATCACGTTGTCGCACGGCCATGAATGGGAGCTGATTTCCGGGAAGGGAAGAGCCGAAGCAGCAGTGTAGTGGCTACGGATATTGTCGGATATAAAACGGACAGTTTGCAGTTCAGTAGAAGCGTAGCGTCGCCGAGAAAAAAATATGGTGCGTGTTCTTGGCGTTTTTTCTGGACACCGCATCGGTCGGGGCTGGTGTCATCACGCGTCTGAGTCAGCCCACGTTTGACGGATGGCGGCCAGGTAACCGGCGCGGTCCCGCTGCATGGCATCGATCTCTTCCGGCGGAGCGGCCGTCTGTTCATGCTGCGCCGCCCACAGGATCATCTCGTAGAGCATGGGCGCTAGATCTGCGCCTCGTTGGGTCATGCGATAGGTGAAGCGCCGCGCGTCGGCGTCATCCCGGCGCCGTTCCAGCAAACCGTGCGCCTCAAGCCGCGCCAGGCGCTGAGTCAGGATGTTGGAAGCGATACCCTCTCCGCCCTCCAGCAATTCGCCAAAGCGGGTGCGCCCCTTGAGCAAGAGATCGCGGACGATCAACAGCGTCCAGCGGTCCCCGAAAATCTCAAGGGACACGTTCAGGGGGCAGTCTGATCGCCGTTTGGGGTCGGTGTCGCTGGGCATATTCCGCATGTAGCGATATTACTTGCATTTTGCAATTGAATATGGGATTGCTTGCAAAAGACAAGTGAAGTGGAGCGGAGTGATCATGGGGCCTGGCAGCACCATCGAGATATTAGCTGAGCGGGTTCGCGCCGGTCCCGATCGACCGATCATCGTAAAGCGCATGTTTGGCGGCCTGACCTTCATGATCGAGGGCAACATGCTCTGCTGCGTCTCGGCTATGGGTTGCGCGAGCAGCCCTGCTGCGTGGCGAATAGGGGGATGCAAACGGAAGCAAAAAACCGGCGGTGGCCGCAAGGGCCGACTGTGAGCCACAGGAGACCATCAATTTTTAATGAAATGCGCTGAGTGACGAGCAACTTAGGTATTGGGTATTGACCATCGAGTTACGCCATCTCCGCTATGTAGTTGCTGCCGCTGAGCAACGGAGCTTTCGTGGCGCCGCGAAGGTTCTGAGCGTTCAAGAATCGTCCGTCAGTCGCCGTATTCGCGATCTTGAGGACGAAATCGGCGCCGCCCTCTTTGTCCGCTCTCATGAGGGCGTGAAGCTCACCTATGCGGGGCAGCGGTTCTTATATCGCGCCCGTATAGCGCTCGACCAGATCGGTCACGCAGCAACGGATGTCGGAGCGATCGGGCGCGCCGAGGACGGCGCTGTGCGCATTGGGATTATCTCTTCGATGGCCTCCGGCTTTCTCGCGGAACTGTTGCAAGCCTACGACGCCGGGCATGCCGGTGTCCGGCTAGAGTTCGTCGACGGTGCGCCGTTGGACCATTTTGCCGCCGTCCGGCAACACCGACTCGATGTTGCTTTCGTCACGGGGGATCCGGCATTGACGGATTGCGACGTGACGCAGCTCTGGACCGAGCGGCTGTTCGTCGCCCTACCTTCGCATCATCAACTCGCCGCGTTGTCGGAAGTCGGTTGGCTCGACCTGCGCGGCCAGCCTCTCGTCTTCGGCGAGTCACAGCCTGGATCTGAAATCAGCGACTATTTGGTGAAACGCCTGGTCGACGCGGGAGATCGGCCGATGGTTGAACGGCACGGTGTTGGGCGGGACAGTCTCATGCAGATTGTATCGCTCGGTCGCGGGTTAACGCTGATCAGCGAGGCGGCGACGGCAATGCAATTTCCCGGTGTCATCTATCGCCCGCTTCACGGCGAAGAGTTGACGTTCAGCGCGGTCTGGTCGCCGCGAAACGAAAACCCGGCTCTCAGGCGTATGCTCAGTCTTGCCCGGAAGATGTCCGAGGCGCGTTCTCCATCGGCGCCAATCGGCGATCCCCCTTTCTATAAACAAAAGTCTACGATTGATTTCGTCGCGCTTTCGCAAAAGCTCGATCCGTCGCCATGAAGCGCGCGATCATGGGGCCAATGAGCTTTGCGGGATCTGTTATAGGTTGCCCGCCCTCGCGTGTGAGAACGTCTGCGTATGCTGTAAGGTCACGGTGCAGCGCTGCGGGAAGTTCGAGGGTGATCTTTACCGGCTTATCATCGGCGAGCGGACCAAGTTTCAACTTCGTCATATCAACCTCCATAGGGTTCGAGGACGAGGTCGCGTGTAACGATCACGCGGACGGGGAAGCCTGGCCGAATGGTCAATGTTGGTGCGATGTTGAGTTGGCGGCCAACGACTTGCTGGCCAGTCTGGCTGATGCTGTTAGAGGCGCCCTGGCGTAGCGCACGCACGATGTCGCTTTCCTGGCCTGACGATCCAGCCTCTGCGCCGACGCTGAGCAGGGTCGATAGTGCGGCGGCCTTGAAGAGGTCTCCCCAATGATAGTCAACGCCGTCCTCGAGACCAGCAAAGCCTTCCGCGTCGGCGCCTGGCTGCCGTTCCAGAACGATTGAGCGGCCGTTTGGCAGGATGAGGCGGTTCCACACGAGGAGAATGCGGCGCTGGCCGAAGCCGACACCATTGTCATACTGGCCGATCAATCGGGTTCCCTGCGGCACCAGCAGGATGCGGCCGGTGGGGCTGTCATAAACATTCTCAGTCACCTGGGCGGTGATCTGGCCCGGCAGGTCGGAGTGGATACCGGTGATGAGGGCAGCCGGGATCACGGCGCCCGCCTGTAGAATATTCGGGGAGGCCGGCGCGGCAACGCGATCCGGTGAGACAGTGCGCTTGTCCGGCGCGGCGTTGAGGAAAGCTAGCTGGCGGTCCTGCGCGGACGGCGTGGCCGGTTGCGGCGCCAGACCGAGACTTGTGAGATCAGCTAGAGCTGGCGGGGTGGTCGAGGCGCCTGCCGTTGCGACGCCGGAAGCCGTGCGCGTTTCCGTGCTGGAGAAGAGCCGGCTTGTACGGGCGGCATCGAGCTCCTGAAGCCTACGCTGTTCTTCCGAGCTTATGCCGGGATTGGGAACGGCCATTCCGGGATTCGGTATGGTCTGTCCTCTGTTCTGTGCATTCAGAATTGGCCTGCCAAGATCACCGGGCAATGGCGGGCCAAGCCGAGGCCCCGTGTAATCGCGCGGCAGCCCGGCGAGTCCATCGGCCGTGGTGCGGTTATCGGTCGAGTAAAGCTCTGTGGCTGATTTTCCGCTGTTGCGGGTCTGAAGAGCGTAGATAAACGCGCCGCCGAGGCCGAGGCATGCGACGAGGCCGATCCCGGCTAGCACCTTGCGCGACAGCCGTGTCACGCGCGGGGCATCGGCTCGTAGCCGCATCCGCGTAGGGCCGACGGGTTCGCCTGTCAGCGACTGCACGTCGTCACCTTCGCCGGCTGCCTCTTTCCGGGTTTCGTTGTCGATCACGACGCGGGTCTCCCATCGGTGCGCACGATTCGGACACGCCTTTGGGAGCTACCCGAGCCAAAGCGAAGCTCGGCAGCGGCAAAAAGCCGGTCGACGATCATGTGGTTGCCGCGGACGCGGTAGTTCACCAGTTCGGAGGTATTGCCTTCGGGGCCGACGATGAAGAGCGGCGGCATCTCGCCTTGTCCAATCCCGCGCGGGAATTCGATGAAGACCTGACGACCATCATCAAAGGCGCGCAACGGTCGCCAGGGAGCACGGTCGCCCTCGATCGCGTAGCGGAAGTTGATGGAATCGAGATCCACGCCGGAGGCGACGGGCCGGGCCGCTTCGGCCTGAACATTCTGCCGGCGGAGCGCGATAAGCTGGTCCTGTGGGTATTGCCAGGACACGGATGCCATATATGTCCGTTCAGTCGAACGCAGCTCCACATAATAGGTGCGCAGGTTTGTATTGATGACGAGGTTCGTCATCAGTTCCGCGCGCGTCGGCTTGACGAGGATATGAATCTGCTTGGTAGCGCCCGTTCCGCTCTCGGTGTCGCCAATGATCCAGCGAACGGTGTCGCCGGCGGCGACCGGGCCAGAGCCGACGAATTGTTCGCCGGGCTGTAAGGCGACGTCGGTGATCTGACCGGGGGCGGTGTAGACCTGATAGAGCGCGCCTTGTGTAAACGGATAGACCTGGATGGCGTTGATGAACCCGTTGCGGACGGGCTGCATGCGCGCAGCGGTATTGGCCTGGTTGACGCGGGCGGCTGGATCGATCGGCTCAGGGACCGGCTTCGTGCCCGTTCCCGTCACGGGCTTCAACTGACCGGGCAGAGGAAGAGGACGCGGCAGTTCGACGATCTGCACCGGCGCGGGTGGATCGGCGCTGAGTGTCGCCGGTGCGGCTTCGTCGTAAGAGATTTCCGGCGGCCTGTGCGCCGTTGCACAGCCTGCAAGCGCCGTCGCGCAAAGCAACAGAGCCGCGAATGTCAGTGTGGATTTGTGAGAAGCCGGATATCCGGCTTTCCGGTAATGCGGCTTCATTGTCCAAGCTCCCGTGACCAGTTGATGGCGTTGACATAGATGCCGAGCGGATTGGCCCGGAGTTTTTCGGCGTCGTGCGGCGGCTGCACGACGATCGTGAGGATGGCGGTCCAGCGTGAGGTCTCGGCGAGCGATCCGTCCTGATAGGTCCGCTGAACCCAGGCGACGCGGAAACTATCCGGCGAGGCGCGGATGACGCTGGAGACATCGACAGCGATCTGGCTCTTTCCGACCTTCGAGAAAGGGTCGTTCGAACGGGCGTAATCGTTTAGCGCCAGCGCGCCGCGATCGGTCGTGAACTCGTAGGCCCTGAGCCAGTTCTGGCGCACGATGATCGGATCGGCGGGGATCGAGCGGACCTGTTCGATGAAGCGAGCGAGGTGCCAGGCCATTTGCGGATCGGTCGGGAGGTAGTCGGCTTGTGCCGGAGCAATGGCCTGCGCCTGGCCGAGGCGATCGACCTGCACCACCCAGGGCACAATGTTGCCCCGTGCCGACTCCCAGACGAGTGCGGTGGCAAAACCGGCCGAAAGGATCAGCGAGCCGAAGGCCATCAACCGCCAGTTTTTTGCCTGAACGCGGGCGGAGCCGATGCGCTCGTCCCAGATCTGACCTGCGCGTTGGAATGGGGTCTCGGGTTCGGTGGCTTTCCCGAAGTGGGTGGAAGGTCGTTTGAACATTATCGATCACTTTCAGAGAGGTTGATGGAGGAGCCACCGCCATGGGCGTCGCCGGATCGCACGGCATGGGCAGCGGCCGACACACCGTGGCTCATGGATTGAGAGCGCTTCATGCGCTTGGCCCAGGCGGGTGGGCCTTCGCCGGATGGCGCAGGAGGAGAAGCGGATTCGGCGTCGGCACTGCCAGCTGCACCCGACGTGAATGTGCCGCCGGTTTCCTCGAACGCGGATCTCGCGCCGGCGGAAAAGCTCGATTTCATGCTGTCGGCCGCGCGAGAGGCGGCGCGCTTCAATGGCGACACCGCAGCGCTGCCACCAGCGCGCGCGACACCTCCAAGACCGGAGGCAACGCCTGCCGCACCGGATTGTCCGGCTGCACCGAGGCTGTAGGCGGTAGATGCCCCGCCTGCCATTGCGGCTCCGCCTCGGGCGGCCGCGGCGGCGCCACCAACCAGACTTGCACCACCCGAAGCGACAGCGCCGGCGGCGGCGCCGACCGCCACAACCGCGCCACCAGCGGCAAGGCCAGTTCCGATGGCGGCGCCCGCGCCAAGCTGTGGCCCGCCGGAGACAAGACCGTTGGCAATGCCCGGGCCGAAAATGCCGAGGCCGAGAAGGGAAAGGGCAGCCAGGACGATCGCCATGGCGTCGTCGATCGTGGGCGTCGCACCGCCGAAGCCTGCGGTGAACTCGGAAAAGAGTGTCGAACCAATGCCAATGATAACGGCCAGCACCAAGACCTTGATGCCCGACGAGATGACGTTGCCGAGCACCCGCTCGGCCATGAAGGCCGATTTGCCAAAGAGACCGAAGGGGATCAACACAAAGCCAGCCAAGGTCGACAGCTTGAACTCAATCAATGTGACGAAGAGCTGGACGGCGAGGACGAAGAAGGCGAGCAGCACCAGCGCCCATGCGAAAAACATGCAGGCGATCTGGATGAAGTTCTCGAAGAACGACCAATAACCCATGAGGCTGGAAATGGATTCGAGTAGTGGTCGCCCGGCGTCGAGGCCGGTTTGCGCGACCTTGCCGGGACGAAGGAGATCTGCGGTCGTGAAGCCCGTTCCGGAAGCCTTGAGACCAAGACCGGCAAAACTCTCGAAGACGATGCGGGCGAGATTGTTCCAGTTGCCGATCAGGTAGGCGAACACGCCGACGAACAGCGTTTTCTTGACGAGCCGGGCGATGATGTCGTCGTCGGCGCCCCAACTCCAGAACAGGGCGGCGAGCGTCACGTCGATCACGATCAGCGTCGTGGCGATGAAGGCGACCTCGCCACCGAGCAGACCGAAGCCGGAATCGATATAGCGGGTGAAGACTTCCAGGAAATGGTCGATGACGCCGGTGCCGCCCATGATGTTATCGCGCCTCGCTTGGCTGGGGATCGACGGCAACGGGCTGGTTCGGAGCGATTTTGGCGGGGGCGGTGTCCACAGGGCTCGATGAGACGGTTGCGGTCGGTAGCCGCTCGGCGGGCCTTGATCCGGGCGCCAGGAACCGTTCGCGGTTCTCCGCCCAGGCACGCAGGCATACGGCATCATGCTGCCCCGCCTCGCCCAGGCGGGCGCAGCGGAATAACTCGCCCCGCAACGGATCGGACGATGTGCTCTCCGCGCGGCCAAGGTCACGAACCGACGGTTGGTCTTCTTTCCGCGTCAGCTCGATCGCCGTCGCGGTGATCGCGACAGCGACGAAGGCGATGGCGCCGAACCTGGCGAGCGTTTTTCCGTCCATCGCTCGCTCCTCAATTGCCGTTGTTGAACATTTTGGCGTTGCCGGGTTGGTAGCCCGCGCCCGGAGTGAGGAAGCGGCGGCGCTGCTCGCGGCCCTGTTCGACGGCGGTGGCCTGCTCGGCCGATTGCAATGCCTGCGCGCGACCATTGGCAGCCATGAGCGCCGTAAGGTCCGCCAGTTGCTGGGCCTGAAGGGCAAGGAGCTGATTGCCGGCCTGAGTTGCCTGAAGTGCGCCGGTCGCGCCTTGGCTCTGGCCGATCAGCGCCGACATCTGCGCGCGGTTGGTATCGATGTTGCCTACGACGCCAGCTTGCACGCGCATCGCGTCCTGCAAGCCGCCAACCGTATTCTGCCAGCGCGTCCGCGCATCGGTGATGAGTTGCTGGTCCGACGCGGAGATCGAAGCCTTGCCATAGGTCGACTGGAACGCCCGATCGATTTGCTGCACGTCGAAGGAGATGTTCTGGGCTTGGGCAAGCAGCTGCTGTGTGCGCTGTACAGATTGCTGCAATTGCTGAAGCGAGGAGTATGGCAGGCTCGCAAGGTTGCGGGCCTGGTTGATCAGCCCTTGCGCCTCGTTCTGGAGCGAGGTGATCTGATTGGTGATCTGTTGAAGAGCTCGTGCGGCCGTCAGGACATTCTGCACATAATTCGACGGATCGAAGACAATGATGGCGTGCGCCGGTGTGGTCATCAGCGGTGAGAGCGCGACAGGCGCAATGAGCAGGGCCGCCGCCAAACGTGCGGCGCGAGAGCGGGAAGAGATTGGCTTGATCATGGTCGTGTCTCCTGATTGGTTTGAGGGGTGATGTTGGTGAGGTCAGGGATGAGATCGGCGGCCCAACCGAGCGAACATTCGGCGAGCCATGCCTCGAGGAAATGATCCGGCCCCGAACGGGCCAGCACTTCACCGATCAAGGTCTGATGCTGTTTTGATGAGGCGGCGCAGAGCGCCAGCGCCACATCGGAGAGGCCGAGCTCGAACAGCCGGTTGCCGCGACGTGACTGGCAGTAATAGTCCCGCTTTGGCATGGCGCGGGCGAGGATCTCGATCTGGCGATCGTTGAGGCCGAAGCGGCGGTAGATGGCGGTGATCTGTGGCTCGATCGCCCGTTCGTTCGGCAGCAGAAGACGGGTCTGGCAACTCTCGATGATCGCGGGCGCGATGGCGCTTGCGTCGATGTCGGAGAGCGATTGCGTGGCGAAAACCACCGACGCATTTTTCTTGCGGAGCGTTTTCAGCCACTCGCGGAGCTGGCCCGCGAAGCCGTCGTCGTCGAGCGCCAGCCAGCCCTCATCGACGATCAGCAGTGTCGGGCGGCCATCGAGGCGGTCCTCAATGCGGTGGAAGAGATAGGCGAGAACCGCGGCGGCTGCGCCGGTGCCGATCAGACCTTCGGTCTCGAAGACTTGCACCGACGCTTCGCCAAGATGCTCGGCCTCCGCGTCAAGCAACCGGCCATAGGCGCCGCCGACACAATAGGGTCGAAGCGCCTGTTTCAGGTCATTTGATTGCAGCAGAACCGCGAGGCCGGTGAGGGTGCGTTCATTGACGGGCGCGCTTGCAAGCGAGGTCAATGCCGACCAGAGATGCTCTTTGACCTCCGGCGTGATCGGCACACCCTCGCGCATCAGGATGGCGACGATCCAGTCGGCAGCCCAGGCGCGTTCAGGCACATTATGGATGCGTGCAAGCGGCTGGAGCGAAACGGACGTGGCCGCGCCATCGGTCAGATCGCCGCCGAGATCGTGCCAGTCGCCGCGCATGGCGAGCGCGGCAGCCCGAATGCTTCCGCCAAAATCGAAGGCGAACACCTGACTGCCCTCGTACCGGCGAAATTGCAGCGCCATCAACGCCAGCAGCACCGATTTGCCCGCACCCGTAGGACCGACGACAAGGGTATGGCCGACATCGCCGACATGAAGAGAAAACCGGAACGGGGTCGAGCCCTCGGTTTTGCCGAAGAGCAGCGGGGGCGCCGCAAAATGCTCATCCCGTTCCGGCCCCGCCCAAACCGCCGACAGCGGGATCATATGGGCGAGATTCAATGTGCTGATGGGTGGTTGCCGCACATTGGCGTAGACGTGACCGGGCAGTGAGCCGAGCCACGCATCCACGGCATTGATGGTCTCGGGCATCGCGGTGAAGTCGCGGCCTTGGATGACCTTCTCGACGAGACGCAGTTTCTCGGCGGCGATACGGGGATCGTTGTCCCAGACGGTTACGGTCGCCGTTACATAGGCCTGCCCCGCATAGTCGGCTCCGAGTTCTTGCAAGGCGAGATCGGCGTCGGCGGCCTTGTTCGCCGCATCGGTATCGACAAGGACCGAGGCCTCGTTGGTCATCACCTCCTTGAGGATGGCGGCAATGGATTTGCGCTTGGAAAACCATTGCCGCCTGATCTTGGTCAGCAGCTTGGTGGCGTCAGTCTTGTCGAGCAGGATCGCACGGGTCGACCAGCGGTAGGGAAACGCCAGCCGGTTCAACTCATCGAGCAGACCAGGCGTCGTCGCTGTTGGAAAACCAACGACGGTCAGTATGCGCAGATGCGCCTCTCCGAGACGCGGCTCCAATCCGCCGGTGAGCGGTTGATCTGCCAGCAGTGCGTCGAGATACATCGGCGTTTCGGGCACGCGGACACGATGGCGCCTGGTCGAAACACAAGAATGCAGATAGGTCAGCGTCTCGGCCGCATCGAGCCAACCGCATTCGGGCATGAAGCCTTCGATGAGCTGAAGCACGCGGTCGCTGCGATCGACGAAACCGCGCAGGATTTCATGGGCATCGACGCCGGACTGCGCGCGGCCCTCATAGAGCCAGGCCTCAGTGCGTGCAGCATCTTCCTCTGGCGGAAGATAGAGAATGGTCAGGAAGTAGCTGGATTCGAAATGCGATCCTGCTTCCTCGAAGTCGGCTTTGCGCTCCGCATCGACCAGGGCTGACGCGGTGTCGGGAAACGTACTCGCGGGATAGGTCGCTGCCGCATGGCGTTGGGCTTCGACGAAGATGGCCCAGCCTGAGCCGAGACGACGAAAGGCGTTGTTGAGCCGACCAGCGACGGCGACCAGTTCGGCTGGCACGGCGCTATCAAGATCGGGACCGCGGAAGCGCGCGGTGCGCTGGAAAGAGCCATCCTTGTTGAGGACAACGCCCTCATCAGCCAAGGCGACCCAAGGCAGGAAATCGGCAAGGCGGGTCGCTGTGCGGCGGTATTCGGCGAGGTTCATCATGATTGCACCTCAGACGCTCAAATGGCCGGGGATGCGCAGATGCCTGCGCACCACATCGACAAACATTGGATCGCGCTTGGCCGCCCAGACCGCCGCGAAGTGGCCGACAGCCCAGAGGCCAAGGCCGACCAGCCAAAGTCGCAGGCCAAGGCCCAACGCGGCGGCCAAAGTGCCGTTGAGGATGGCGATCGCGCGTGGTGCGCCACCGAGCAGGATGTGCTCGGTAAGTGCCCGGTGAACCGGAACCGAGAAGCCGGGCAGTTCGCCGGCACTGTCATTGAGTCCCGCCATCAGACGAGTGCTCCGCCACCGAAAGAGAAGAACGACAGGAAGAATGAGCTGGCCGCGAATGCGATCGAGAGGCCGAAGACAATCTGGATCAACTTGCGAAAGCCGCCCGACGAGTCGCCAAAAGCGAGCGTCAAGCCGGTGACGATGATGATGATCACCGCGATGATCTTGGCGACTGGTCCTTCGATCGATTGAAGAATCTGCTGGAGCGGCGCCTCCCACGGCATGGACGAGCCGGCCGCATGTGCGGCGGGAGTCAGCACCAGACTGAGGAAGGTGGCGGAGGCGGCCGCTGCGATACGATGGCGGGTCCGAAGGGCTTGTTGAATCATGAGGGATCTCCCGATTGTTCGAAGGTTGATGGTGGAGTGAGCGCCGACGGTGCGTTCGAGGCTCCGATCTGATAGTCGCCGTCCGCGCCGAGCCCTTTGATGAGCGCGAGTTCGGAAAGACGGCGATGCGCACCGCGTCCCGACAGTACGGCGACGAGATCGATGGTCTCGGCGATCAGCGCGCGCGGAACCGTGACGACGGCTTCCTGGATGAGCTGTTCGAGACGGCGGATCGCACCGATCGCTGAGCCCGCATGGATGGTGCCGATGCCGCCGGGATGTCCGGTGCCCCAGGCCTTGAGGAGATCGAGGGCTTCGGGGCCGCGCACTTCGCCGATGGGGATGCGGTCGGGGCGCAGGCGTAAGCTGGAGCGCACGAGTTCGGAGAGAGAGGCGACGCCGTCCTTGGTGCGAAGCGCTACAAGATTGGGTGCGGCGCATTGCAGTTCGCGCGTGTCCTCGATCAGCACCACGCGATCGGACGTCTTGGCGACCTCGGCCAGAAGAGCATTTGTCAGCGTAGTCTTGCCGGTCGATGTGCCGCCCGCGACCAGGATGTTCTTGCGCTCGGCAACCGCGCGGCGCAGCGTCTCGGCTTGCCCGGCATTCATGATGCCGGCGGCGACATAATCGTCGAGCGTGAAGACAGCGACGGCGGGCTTGCGGATCGCAAAGGCCGGGGCCGTCACCACAGGCGGTAACAGACCCTCAAACCGCTCTCCCGTTTCGGGGAGTTCGGCGGAGACGCGCGGACTGCCAGGATGGACTTCGGCGCCGACATGATGGGCGACCAGCCGCACGATGCGTTCGCCGTCGGCGGGCGAGAGCGTTTCTCCCGTATCGGACAATCCTTCGGACAGCCGGTCGATCCAGAGCCGTCCATCGGGATTGAGCATCACCTCGACGATCTGCGGGTCATCCAGGAATCCGGCGATGGCGGGACCGAGCGCGGTGCGCAGCATGCGCGCGCCGCGTAATATCGCCTCGGATTTCTGCTGTGTGGTGGCCACGTCGTCCCCGTTCTTTTCTGGGGCGCAAAGGCGGCCCGTCATCGGGGATGAGTAAAAGAGCCAGAAATGAGGCTGCTGCAACAGGGACGAGGGCGTAGTAGTGCGGTGGCGTGGAAAGACAGGAGATCGGCGGAACGGCCGGATGCTTGGTGCCGCCTTCGATAGATTTATTCAGTTATTGTCCGGCGACTCGTCGGGAACATTGACGGGCATCGTGACATTGATGTCATCAGGAATTTCTTTCAGAAAACTCTGACCCTTCTGAAGGCGCCGGCCAAGCGTCTCGATGAAACCTTCATAGCGTTCGCGGCCCTTGATCTGGGCGGTGGCCTGGGCGTCGTTCGGTAGCGGCGGGGTGATGGTCAGCCAAAAGCGAACGAACAGCGCCAATGTCTCGGCGGTGACACTGAGATCACGCTCCAGTCTCTGGGTCTGCCGGGATAGCCGGTCGAGCCGGCGCGCGAATGCCGCCTCGCGCTTGTCGCCGCCGTCGGGCGACAGGAACGAGGCGACAGCCGCTTCCACAATGGCCGAGCGAGAGAGCTTCTTGCGCTCGGCGAGTTCGGCGATCTGCTTCAGCATCTCTGGTGGAAAATAGACATTCATCCGATCACGCATGGTTCGTCTCACATCTCTATGCCGTCATTGGGATCGAGCGAGACCTGGCGGGCGACACCGCCCATCTGCTGGCGGAGGATCCTCGATTGGCGGGCCGCGTCCTCCGGTTCATCGTCGAGCATGATCGCGAATTCTTCAGCAGGTTTCGGCGTACTGGTTTCCTTGGCGATGGCGACGTGATCGGGAAGTTCCGGCTCACGACGCAGTCCACTATTGGCGGCATCGCTCTCGGTTTTCTCGACTTCTGCCAGCAATGCGACATCTGGCGTTTGCGGTTTAAGCGCCGACCAGCCTCCCGCTTGCGATGACTGACCTGATTTTGCCGGATCCGGTGGCGGTAGCACGCGTTCTTTGAAGCGGGCATCCTCATAGTAGCGCGCCTTTTTGGCGCGGATCGGCGGTGCGCCGGCGATCATGATGATCTCGTCGGCGGGTGGGAGCTGCATCACCTCGCCGGGCGTAAGAAGGGGCCGCGCCGTCTCCGAACGAGAGACCATCAAATGACCGAGCCAGGGGCTAAGCCTGTGCCCCGCATAGTTCTTCATCGCCTTCATTTCGGTCGCGGTGCCGAGCGCGTCGGACACGCGCTTGGCGGTGCGTTCATCATTGGTGGCGAAGCTGACGCGCACATGGCAGTTGTCGAGGATCGAGTTGTTCGCGCCATAAGCCTTCTCGATCTGGTTCAGCGACTGCGCGATGAGAAAGGCTTTCAGGCCATAGCCAGCCATGAAGGCGAGAGCTGACTCGAAGAAGTCGAGGCGACCCAGCGCCGGAAACTCGTCGAGCATCATGAGGACGCGATGGCGGCGGTCCTTGGCGTGAAGATCTTCGGTCAGACGTCGGCCGATCTGGTTCAGCACGAGGCGGATCAGCGGCTTGGTCCGGGAAATGTCAGAGGGTGGCACGACGAGGTAGAGTGTCGCGGGGCTGGTGTTCGCGATGAGGTCGGCAATGCGCCAGTCGCAACGGCGTGTAACTTCAGCGACGACGGGATCGCGGTAGAGACCCAGGAACGACATGGCGGTCGAAAGCACGCCGGAGCGTTCATTGTCGGATTTGTTAAGCAGCTCGCGCGCCGTCGAGGCGACGACAGGGTGCGGACCTTTTTCACCCAGATGGGGTGTCGTCATCATCGCCTTCAGTGTCGTTTCAATCGGGTGTTTCGGATTGGAGAGGAAGGCGGCGACGCCAGCGAGCGTCTTGTCGGCCTCGGCATAAAGGACGTGGAGGATCGCGCCGACGAGGAGCGAGTGGCTGGTCTTTTCCCAGTGGTTTCGTTTTTCGAGCGAGCCTTCCGGATCGACCAGGACGTCGGCGACGTTCTGGACGTCGCGCACCTCCCACTCGCCGCGTCGGACTTCGAGCAATGGATTGTAGGCCGACGACTTCGGATTGGTCGGATCGAACAGCATCACGCGGCCATGCCGCGCGCGGAAGCCCGCAGTGAGCTGCCAGTTCTCGCCCTTGATGTCGTGGACGATCGCTGATCCCGGCCAGGTGAGCAGGGTCGGCACGACGAGGCCCACACCCTTGCCCGACCGTGTCGGTGCAAAGCACAACACATGCTCCGGGCCATCGTGGCGGAGATAGTCGTGCTCCAGCTTGCCGAGCACGACGCCGTCCGGACCGAGCAGCCCCGCCGCTTTGATCTCGCTGCGTGCGGCCCACCGGGCCGAGCCGTAGGTCTCGGCGTTTTTGACTTCCCTTGCGCGCCATACTGACATCGCAATTGCAACCGGGATCGAGATCAAACCGCCGGACACAGCGATGTAGGCGCCCTCAAGGAAAATCGACGGCGCATAGGCGTCAAAGGAAAACCACCACCAGAAGAAGGCGGGCGGGTAATAGACGGGCCATCCCAATACGGTGAACCAGGGCGCGCCAAGCTGCGCCTGAAAACCGAGTTGCCATGCTGTCCATTGGGTCGCCGCCCAGATCATGATGAGCACGATCAGGAAGACCACGATGATCTGGCCCCAGAGGATTCTTGTCGCGGGCATTGTCGTGTCCTTTCTTGTCTGAGGTTGATGACGGCCTCTCGTTACAGGCCGAGATCGCGTTTTCGCCCCAAGCTCCACTCGATGCCGCCACTGGCGCTGGCTACACCCGAGAGATGTTGGCCGAGCTTCTTCTCAAGCGGCGGCGACCAGGGCACGAGCCGGAATCCGAGTCCGTCATCGATCATGGCGAAGCGGCCCGACGCGAGGGTTAGGCGCTGGCGATAGGCGCCGGCGACATGGTCTCCGGCGGCAGCTTTGATATGCGGCAATCCCGTTTCCGCCGAGAGTTTCGCGCCGACGACATCCAGCTCACGTTTGCGGAGAGTATCGAGAAGGTCGCGGGCAAAGACGATCCGCTGGCCCTGCCTGCGAGCAAGACCTTCGCTGACGAGATAATCGGCCCGCGCGCTCATGGCGTCGCGCACTTCGCGGCCGAAGCCACCCATCGACATCGGCATGGCATCGCGTTCGACGAGGCGATGATCGAGCCATGTGGCGCCCGGTGCGGCGATCTGTCGGTTGAGGTCGAAGTCCGAGCGGTTGGCGAGCACAAGCGTCGGTCGCTGATCATCGGGTCCGCCGAAACGACGAACCTCGACGATGCCGCCGACCGGTGGGGAATGCTCGAAGGCTTCGACGCCCCGGAACCTGATGTGGTGAGCGCGGCCGTCGGTGCCGTCGATCACGGCATAAGCCTCGCCGGTCAGCTCGTTATGCAGGCCCTTGTCGACAAGGCGGCCGATAATCGGCGAGCCGGTGCTTCCGGCGTCGATTACATAGTCGGCTAACCCGCGATCCTGGCCGCGCTCGGTGAAGGCGCGGTGCATGGTCTTGATGATGTCGCCGCGCATACCGAGATCGCGCAGGTTTCGTTCGGCCTCAAGGCCCACCATCCATTCGCCGGGATTGGCCGCAGTGGCGAGGCCCATCTTCTCCAGATGCTGGAGGCGGCCGACCATGAGACGTCGGGTCTCGGGATCGGACGCGCCGACGTTCTCGGGCCGCAGGTCGATATATCCGGTCTCATCGGCGGCGATACGGATCTCGACGTCGAGCCGCGTCCAGCGCTCGGCTGTGATCTCCTTTTCCAAGGCGTTGCTGATTTCATGATCGGGTTTCGGGCCGAGTTCGATGGAGACCAGATCCTCAGCGCGCGAACGCAGGCCGCGGCTGATATAGTCGCGCGAGATCACGAGGTCGGAGCCTGTCTGGTCAACGCCGCGCACGATGAGATGGACGTGCGGGTTGTCAGTGTTCCAGTGATCGACGGCGACCCAGTCAAGCCGTGTGCCGAGGTCAGCTTCCATCTGCGATGCCAGATCACGGGTGAAGGCTCGTAGGTCCGTCATCTCGCCGGCGTCCTCGGGCGAGACGATGAAGCGGAAATGATGGCGGTCGTCCTTGCTCCGCTCGGCAAACCCCGCGTCATCGGCGCGGTCACTACCGGCGTCGAACATCACCGCCTTTTCCCCGTCACGGGTGACGCCGTCGCGTTTCAAATAGGACAGGTGAGCGGCAAGGGGCGCTGAACGGAAAGCCCGCCCCTGATGACGGGCGATGCGGGCTTTGACCACGACGCGGCGGGTAGAGCTGAACAGGCGTGCCCGGCTGAAGCTGATCCGGCCCCGCCCAAAACTGGAGCGGCCATAGCTGGAAGCACCTCTGCCTGGAGATGATTGCCCAGAGGTATGACCGGCTCTCTTTGCGGCACGCAGCACCTGGTTGATGAAGCTTTTCTGCTTCGGCGCACGGGTGCTGCGGATGCGCCCTGGCCGGACGCGGAAATCGCTGTCGCCCTTGCTCATGACGGGTCTTCCGAAAGGCCCGATTGACATACAGTGCCGGGAGCATCGTTGAATTCATGGGAAAATATCCAAGGAGTGGCACGCTCCCCGACCGAACGGCACGCCGAAACACACGCCATTTCAATGGCTTGTGGTTCGGTAGGCGAGCCGCTTTTATCTAGCCGTCGTTTGGTCGTGCTGCCCTTCCTGACCCAACCCCATGCCCGTCTTCCGCCATGACGCGCCATTCCCGCCGATCCTGCGAATGTGTGCATCACAGCCCTCCAGAGCCTGACCGCACCACGAACAGGTCATTTGCTTGCGGTGCGATGGCTGAAAGATCCTGTATCGACAGAGCATCCGTAGGACGGCTTTGTTGCGCAGGTCTGGCATCCGAAGTGCGCTCGCTGCGTGCAACGAACAGCGGCGCAGCGGTCCAGCTAATGCGCGCTACCGTTGGCGTGACGACAGTTTCGCCGAGCTCACCGTTGCTAATTGACGGCGCGAGCATAGCGACATAGGCGCGGGTTTCGGCGGGCAGGGCGAGGGCGCCTGCGAGCGATTTTTCGTAACGTCCGGGGCCAGCATTGTAGGCCGCAAGGAAGCCGGTAGACCCGTAGCGGTCGTACATCTCGCGCAGGTAAGCCGTACCCGCGAGGATATTGTCGTGCGGATCGAACGGGTCGTTACCAAGGCCGTGACGGACGCGCAGGTTCGACCAGGTGGCGGGCATGATCTGCATCAAGCCCATCGCGCCCACGGGTGAGATGGCACGCTCGTTCCCGCGACTTTCAACGTACATAACGGCGCGTATCCACGCGACGGGAACGCCAAAGCGCTGTGCAGCTTCTGCGATATGGGCAGCGTTGCGATCAACTGCGGTGAGATGGCCCATCGGTGCATCACGGGCTGATGCGGGCAGCGCCGGTACGACGGACAAGAGGATGCCGGAAAGGAGGAGGAGTCCAGTCCTGCGGATGGTTCCCGGACGTCCACGGGGAGCTGCATGGTGCGGCCGATTGCGAGAAACTGTCATCAGATCAGTCCCGCTGGCCGCGCTTTGGCGGGCGGTTCCAGGTCAACACCCATGCGCTCTTGTCATCGCCGGACTGGAACAGGTTGGCGCGGATCGGTTGCGTGAAGACAGGATCGTCGAGCAGAAACGAGACGTATTCACCTGCTTTCTCGCCAGTGCGTTTCCAGGCGGCTCCGACCTCTGGGCCGACTACCGGACCGTCGTCACTACCGAGATGGATGCGGTAATCAGGCGCATTCTCGGCGTCGGATGGCTCGGCGGGTGTGAGTACCAGCTCGGCGGCGAGCGTGAGGGTTCGGATGTTGCCGGAATAACCAGATTTGGTGCGGGTGAACTGACCGATCTGTGTCATTGGAAGACTCCTTTTCGTTGCGGTTGATGAGAGGTTGGCGCGTCAATCACCGCGTTCGTGCGCGCCATTCGAAGCGGTCATCGCCGTCTTCATCGGTGTAGAGCGGGACAGCGCGGCCGATGATCGAAGCGGCAGGGACTGGCCCGAAATACCGCCCATCGAGGCTGTCGCGGACCTGGATATTCATGAGGAAAATCTCGCCATCGGCGATGCGGTGGCAGCCCTGCCAGACGGGCAGAGCGCGCCCGAGCCGATCCCGCTCCAGCGCGTCGCCCATAGGAACGCCGTCAACCGTGATGGCGCGTCCGCTGCGACAGACTTCTTGTCCGGATATGCCGGCGACGCGTTTCATCAACGGGACGCCGCGCGGCAGATAACCGCGCTCGGCGAGGAAACTCGCCAGCGGCTCGGCTGCATCGACCACGACAAGGTCGCTCACCTCTAGCCGTTTCGCTGGGCCAATCGAATAGAGCCCGATCGGTGTGCTGGCCGAAGCGTTCCAGATCAGTTTCGGCGTGATGTGCAGGAACGACAGGCCGGCTATGGCCAGCATGGAGAAATACGTCGTCATGACGTAACCGAAGCGGGTCATGGCTCGGCTCTCCGGCGTTTGAAGAACGTCCGATGCTGTTCGATCGTGTAGGGACGCGGTTCATGGCCAGCGATGAGGCGGTTGTGAACATGCCGCCAGTGATCGGGTGACACGTCGGTCGGATCGACACCGAGCGCCTCGATGGCGTCGATCACCTGGAGGACACGCTCGACCTTGGGCCAGCCATCGATCTTGAGGAGAAGGTCTCCGCCCGGACGCACGAACGGCAGCGTCTGATAGGGCTCGCCCGGTGGCACCGCGCGCACGATGTCAATGCGCGAGACGATCGTACCAAAGTCGTTGGAGGCCCAGCGGACGAAGGCAAAGACGGTGCCAGGCCGGAAAGAGAGGACGCGACGGCGGCGATCGAGAATCTGTTCGCGTGCCTTCTGGCCAAAGCGAATCCAGTGCTCGGACTTCTTTTCGTACCACCCCAGTTCGACATGGGTGAGGGCATCGGATGGACATGCGGACGGCACAGGGCCGCCGCTCACGCGGGGGGCCGCGTTGCCGGTCATGGGGTGTCTCCTTCGATTGGTGGGAAATGCTCGCGGAGCAGATCGCGCAGCATGTCGGCGACGGTGACGCCGTTTTTGAACGCTGCGATCTTGATCCGAGCGCGCAGCTCGGGCGTAACGTCGATGGTCAGGCGGGCGGTAAACAGGTCAGCGCCGCGTGACGCGGGCGCAGCGGACGCCTTGATCCAGATCTCGGGATCCGCGGGACGGGCAGCGAAGCCGCGCTTCGGGGATCGCTCGCTCATCGCGCGATCCTCCCAATTTCAGCGGTCAGCGCTGCGATCTCGCGAGCGGCGGGACCGTCTTCATCGATCTCGAAGACGAGCCGTCCGGTTTGCGCGGTGTCGGCGAATGCGACGCGCTGACCAATCCGAGATGCCAGCAGCGGCGGATCGTGATCGGCCAGTGTCTCTGCGGTTTCACGGGCGATGACGGTGCGCGCACCGCAACGGTTGAGCACGAAACGCGCGGCGAGCTGCGGGCGGTAGATTTTCGCCTCGGCAAGGAGTGAGAGCATTTCGGCCGACGCCCAACCGTCGAACGGCGATGGTTGGACCGGGATCAGCACAAGGTCTGCGGCGAGCAATGCTGAGCGCATCAGTGCCGCGACGCGCGGTGGTCCATCGATGACGACATGATCGACGGTGCGGGCGATTTCGGGGGCTTCGCGATGCAATGTGTCGCGCGCCAGTCCGACGACGCCGAACAGGCGGGAGCCGCCTTCACGCGCGCGTTGTTGTGACCAGTCGAGCGCCGAGCCTTGTGGATCGGCGTCGATTAGCGTGACGCGCTTTCCCGCCGTCGCCCATTGCCCGGCGAGATGCAGCGCAAGCGTCGTTTTGCCGACGCCGCCTTTCTGATTGAGAAGGGCGACGATCATCGTGCCTCTCCCGTTCCGGGTCCGAGAGGCAATTGCGGCGTATCTGAAGCATCGGCAGGCGTCTTTGCGGATGATCCGTGCAAGTGCCCGGCGATGTTCTCCACATCGTCCTGACTCAACAAAAAGTTAGAATCTTTGTTAGACTCTAAGTTAGGGGTCGAGATCGTCGTTTCAGGCCAAAGACTTAGTTGCGACCTGTGCGTGCGGAGTCCCGATAGGCCTGCGTTCGAAATCCCGATGGTGTTTGCGTGCGAAGTCCCGAGCGTTTCCACAGCGCCATCCACAGGCCGTGGAAACGCGCCGACAGGCAGGATGCGCAGCAGTTCACGCCGGCCTTCACGTTCGATGCGAAGGCGGTAGCCGGGCAACGGATTGCGCATGGCGATACGCCGAAGCTGGAGCGCAAAATCAGAGACGCGTGCAAGCGACCCGGACTTCTGATGCAGATGTGCGATCTCGAAGACCCAGCCACGAGGTTGGCGTCCGGCATGCTTGCGCGCGACACGGTAGAGCCAGCGCTCGAACCCGCCTGTCAGCCGGAAATAGGCCGGGTCGATGGTGAGAACCAGCGAGCGGTCTATGACGCCGCGATAGAACCAGTCGGGCAGGATGAACTCCATGCCCTCGACCCGGCCGTCGCGGGTGACGCATTCCGCCCATTCGTTGATCCAGGAGAATTGATGGCGACGCCAATGTTCGCCGTGGCGGATCGTCGTGCGGATGACGGTCGATTGCAGGCGGGTCAGTGCGCCTTTTAGAAGCTTGTAATCGCGTGCGCCGGTCTCTCGGCCGATCGCCTTGAGAAGCTGGTAGGGCGTGAAGCGCAAGAGACGCGATGTCCTGAACCCCAAATTCTCGGCCTCGACGATCTGGCTGGCTGCCCAGATCAGCACGTCGGCGTCCCATATGGTCGCCATGCCATGTTCAGGCACGGCGAAGACTTCCACGCGGACGCCGCCGGATTCATAAAGGATCGGTTGGGCGCGCTTGGCCTTGGCGAGCGAGAAGAATGGACGCTCCATGAGATCGCGCTGATCGCGCGGGCTGGCGTCACCGGTCGCTACGATGAAGGGGTCGAGCGTGCTCCGCTCGCTGGAGGTGATGAGATGCCGCCGGTGCATGGTCGGGCGTCTCAGCGATGATGGCGACCGTCGCGGAACGACGGTGCCGGATCTTGACGTTTGGCGGGCAGCAAGGCGCCGCGCGGGTCAGAGGTTGATGTGACGGCGCCGCGGTCGGCCCAGGCTTGCAGATCGTCGATGGAATAGACGACGCGGCCGCCGAGCTTGCGATAGGCGGGGCCGGTTCCGTAGGTGCGATGCTTTTCGAGTGTTCGGCCGGACAAGCCGAGGAAGCGCGCGGCTTCTGGGGTGCGCAGGTAGCGTGGCGGCAAACCGGCGAGATTGGGCGACATGATCGGGCCTCCGTGGGGTTCGGTAGGGCCGCTGGCAGTCAGCGGCGAACGAAGGTCACGGTGGCGGAGGAGTGCAGCGAAGAGGGAGTGGGAAGCCTGTGGGGCCTGAAATCCCACACCGTTCACAAGCCGGTCGCGCTAGGATCGGCGACGATGATGCAGGAGTTTACGATAGCCGCCCGCGATCATGGCGAGGCCGTCCTTGATGAGGTCGATGGTGGCATAGCGCCGCGACGAACTTTTCCAGGTCTCGTCGGCGATGTCTTCGGCCCCGTATATGGCTGCGGCAATGTCGCGATGAGTTGCGCCGTTCATGTGTCCGTCGACGGCTTGCAGCATTTGGCGAGCACGGCGTAGCTGCTGAGACGTCAGTCGGGTGTCAGGCGGAATAGCCCGACCGTGTAGGGCTTTCAGGAGGCGGATAAGGGCTTCGACACGGTCGAATCCGTCGAGATCGAGCGGAATAATCGCCGCAAGCGGCCGGTCGGCTTCGATGCCTGTCAAGCGCAGAATATGAAGGTGATGGCCGTCTCCGAGATCGTGCCGGGAGTGTTCGCCCTGATCGTCGGCACGCTCGTCGGCATTGTTTAGGGACGGCGAGAAATTATTATCGGACGGAGAAACGGAGGGAACTGTGGTCAGCAGCACGACGCCCGTGTCGATGTCCGGCGACCAGTAAACGTGCGCTTGCACGGCGGTCTGGCTTGGGCGAACAGGGAAATCGTAGCCCCCAGCGATGGAGCGCCCTCGCCGTCAGGTGTTGGCGGTCGGGGACTGGCTGCTCGATCGCGGCAAAATACGTCTGATATTCGCCGTTGCGCCGCAGCCATTCCCACGCGAGGTCGGGAGCAACAAGTTCGCCGACATAGTCGTAGGTCGGTGAGGATCGCCACCGTGAAGTGTCTGGTTTCATCCATGTCCTCCAGGTCCACACATCGTCTGCGTGCTGAGGAGACAGAATTCCGGGCTCAGACAGTTTTGGGAAGCCCCAGATCGGGCAACAGGTGATGCTCCGGCGGCATCGCTGACCAGATCAATGACTGCCTTCGCGCACGAGCTGGCGGTAGCCTTGCTCGGTCATCCAACGCGCCCGGGCGAGATGGCTGTCATGGACGTGGCGCGCGCGTTCCGGCTCGCATTGGGGGCTGATGCCGAACAGGATTGAGACGGCCTCGCGCCAATCAGCGCCATCCGTCGCAGAATCGATTAGGCGCAGATAAAGCACCATATGCTCGCGGTCGTAGGCCGTAAGCGCCGTGCTCTCTGGCGGCTCGTCCTGGAATGTCGTCTGCATCATATCGACCCCCGACGGTCGATTATACACGCCGTGAAACCTGTTGTTAACTGTATCCGTTCTGTTGGGAGATGGAATGGTCCAAATTGGCACGGGGTGATGCACGCGGGACATAGGCAAGCGAGCCTATGCTGGGCAACGCGATCAATTGCTGGCTTCAACCTTCGCACGGACAAGCATGACTCCTTCACCCTGGTCCGAAGTCAGGAAGACGATGCCGTTGCCCTCGAGCACCTTGCAGACCTGATCGCGCGTCGTTTCATACACCTCGAGCCGGTTCTCGGACTCAAGGCGTTTCAACGCGGTCAGCGATACCAGGGCCTTGTCAGCGAGCGTCTCCTGCGTCCAACCAAGCAACGCGCGCGCGGCCCGCGTCTGTCGGGCGGTGATCATGCATGATCACCTCCTACGGACTCGAATGCGCACACTAGAACTACGACTATAATAGTCGCTCTATGGATCAAAAGCCAGCCATAAGGCCTTGGCCTGTCTTGTTCCGTTAAATATCGGCGTGACTGATTCGGTTGGTGACGATGACCCCGCCCGGACTGGCCGGGCGGGGCATCGGGGCGTCTCAGTCGACGCGACGGCTGGGGCGGGACCAGATGAGGCTGTAGCCTTCGCCTTCTTCGTCATCGAAGAGGTTGGCGAAGATCGGGGCGTTGAAGCTCGGATCGTCGAGCTTGAGGCCGAGATACTCGCGGCCCTCGCTGGAGCGCTTGGACCAGGCGGCGCCGATCTCGACACGGCCGACGAAGACGCGATGGCTGGGGGCGTTCTCGCCAGTTCGTGTGGCTTCGGGAACGATGCGGACGCCCTTTGCCTGAACCGAGAGGGTGACGATTTCGCCGGCGAATTCGTTGTTGCTGGACTTTTTGAAGGTGCCGATGGTGGCCATGATAGTTCTCCTTGATTTCTGCTCCGAGCCCGCACCATTGCGGCCTCGATGGGGATCAAGGGACCGGAGGCGAGCGACGCGGCATCGCTTGCGACCGCAGCGCAGCGGAGGATGGCAGCCAGACGAGTTTCTTGTTTCGCGAGGAATGGCGGCGTAGCCGCCAGGGGAAGAAAGTCGGCTGGCGTCATTGCGGCATAGGCGATCGAGGCGAAGCCGTCCTTCGGTCAGATCAACCCATTGAAGAGGCCATTTTGGAGCGCTCGGCCCAGCAGAACAGATCAATGGAGAATTTGGCTATCCTCGTATAACCGCTGAAATCCGGGCAATGAGTTTACCTGCAAGTCTGCCTTTCGTTTGCAAAGGCTGTTGCCAGATCCCGAGGGCCGAGGGCGATATTGTCCATCATCCGTTGTAGAGACCGCTTGAAAGACGCTGTTCTTTTATAGCGCTTAAGGACGGGCCTAGCTCTCAGCCTGGGCTGATGATCCGTACCCGCGCGTGCGCCGACTTGCCCCGCCGCGACGTCGGAGATCGCTTGGCCGATCTGCCTCTGGTCACTGCATTTCGTTTCGACGGTGTCAGGCCCGCGCCACGCTCTGTCCGGCCTGTTCGGGCGGGGTCATTGTCGCCAACCTCGTTAGTGCTGTGATGCCGATTGCGATTGCACCAATAACGGAGAAGACGGTCTGCCAAGTCTCAGACGGCATGGTGTGCTTCACGATGCCATGGGTCGCATGAAAGCCGGCGAGTGCTGCCGGCGCGACGAAAACGAGTGCCACGGCGAGGCGCAGCCAGAGCGGTCGTGCGAAGGCGAGCAACAATTGCCCGACGCCAATGGTTAGTCCGGCCGCAAGAAAACCGACAATGATGCCGCCGATCCAGCCGGCGCCAGTGTGATAGGCCCACATGCCTGCCGCGACGCCCGCAAAGGCGGGCAGCGCGAACACAGCGAGTGTGAAGAGAAGCCAGCAGAGAAAGCCGATGGCCACGACGCTAAAAAGGATGCCGATGAAAAACATGGTGGTGGTCTCCGTGACAAAGGATCGAACGGTCGCGCCTTCCACCACCACCACGGCGCAATGCTGAATATAGCCGAAGATGAGCGGCGGCGGGAGCGGAAATCCGGTGGGACTTCCGCTTCCACGGCGAGGCCGGCCCCGGTTAGGGGGCGAAAGGATCGAACTCGTGCACGATGGCGGCTGTATCGCCGTCGTACTCGTTGGCTGGCATGACGCCGAGGCTGCCGTCGCCGGCCTGAAAGATGATGATGGCGACCATGAGGGTGGTGGCGAGGCTGAATGCGAAGGCTTGTGCGTCGTTGAGGGACATTGTTCCGGCTCCTGTCTTGGAGGCGGGGGGCCATCCCCCGCGCGACAGGCGCCCGATGTGTCCAGCCGAGGGCCGCGATCACCGCGCAGGCATAGCCGAAGCGGCGGCATGCTCGCATAGCCGACCCTTCACGGGTTGATGGCGTCAGGCCCTCGACTGGATCAAGGATCAGCGCATTTGGAAGCGGGGGTGGCTTTTCCGTCCATCTCAGGAGCCTTGGGGGCAGGCCATCGACGATGCTTCAGTCGGGAGCTGACTTGCTGCGCTCGTGGTCGTGATGCCGCCGTCACGGTTGGCTACAGTATCGGCAAGATCAACGGCGGACAGGACGGGCGATGACAAAGCGATATGAGAAGAACGACCTGCCGGTGGGCCAGGTACGGCGCTATCTGGAACCGGGGCCGATCGTGCTGGTGTCGTCGGCGTGGGAGGGAAAGACGAACATCATGACGCTGGGCTGGCAGACGGTGATGGAGTTCACGCCTTCGCTCGTCGGCTGCATGATCTCGAGCGGCAATCACAGTTTCCAGATGATCAGAAACAGCCGCGAATGTGTCATCAACCTGCCGACGACGAAGCTCACGGACTCGGTGGTCGGCATCGGCAATACGTCCGGCGCCGAGATCGACAAGTTCACGGAGTTCGGCCTGACGGCCGAGGACGCCCATGAAGTCGGAGCGCCGCTGATCCACGAATGCTATGCAAGCTTCGAATGCCGCCTGCACGACGATGCGCTGGTCGAAAAATATAACTTCTTCATCTTCGAAGTGGTGAAGGCTCATGTCGCGGCGTCGCCGAAACATCCCGAGACGCTGCACTACACTGGTGACGGTGTGTTCATGGTGTCGGGCAAGATCATCAGCCGGAGATCGCAGTTCCGGCCGGAGATGTTGTGAGATGACGGCGCTCACGCGCCGCCTCTCTTG